>NZ_CAKRCF010000014.1 GCF_934307085.1 uncultured Anaerobutyricum sp. | reverse complement strand
GGAATCGAACCCCTGTTTTCGCCGTGAGAGGGCGACGTCTTAGCCGCTTGACCAATCGACCATATCGTTGCGACTTGACTAATATATCACAAATCGAAGTGAAAATCAAGTGCTTTTTTATTTTATTTTTAAAAAATGAATAGTCGATAGGGGAATCGAACCCCTGTTTTCGCCGTGAGAGGGCGACGTCTTAGCCGCTTGACCAATCGACCATATCGTTGCGACTTGTCTAATATAGCACAGACAAAAATAAAAATCAAGTACTTTTTTCTTGAAAAATAAAAAAAGTTATCCTATAATATCCCTATCTGCGTAAAAAAGTTAATTTTACACACTTGGAGGTTAAATAATTATAATGACGAATATAAGCTATGAATTGATTGATACGACCGCGCCTGCACCGGAACAGGAACCGGAGAGACAGCGGTATTTTATTGCAAAGTGTAGAGAGATTATAAAGGAAAGAGAATTAGAGATTGGACGTAAGCTGACATTCTATGACCAGACATTTGGATGTCAGATGAATTTTAAGGATTCCGAGAAATTAAATGGTATTCTTGAAGATATTGGTTATGTGAAGGCAGATACGGAAAAAGCTGACTTTGTCTACTATAATACATGTACGGTTCGTGAGAATGCGAATGTCCGTGTTTATGGAAGACTTGGTGCATTGAAAAATTATAAAAAGAAAAATCCGGAGATGGTCATTGCTATGTGTGGTTGTATGATGCAGGAGCCGGAAGAACAGGAAAAGGTAAAGACAACATTCAAGTTTGTCGATGTTGTTTTTGGAACACATAATATTTTTAAACTGGCAGAGCTTTTATATGAATGCCTTTCTGAAAGAAAGAGAGTATTTGATGTTTGGGAGAAAACAGACCAGATTATCGAGGATTTGCCAAGTGACCGAAAGTTTGGATTTAAGGCTGGCGTAAATATTATGTTTGGCTGTAATAACTTCTGTAGTTATTGTATCGTTCCTTATGTAAGAGGAAGAGAGCGAAGCAGAAAGCCAGAAGATATTGTGGCAGAGGTGAAGAAGTTAGCATCTGAGGGTGTTGTGGAAGTAATGCTTCTTGGACAAAATGTAAACTCTTATGGTAAGAATTTGGAGAATCCAATCAGTTTTGCACAGCTTCTTACAATGGTAGAAGAGGTAGAGGGAATTGAAAGAATCCGTTTTATGACTTCTCATCCAAAGGATTTATCGGATGAGCTTATCGAAGTGATGGCGCATTCCAAGAAAATCTGTAAGCATCTTCATTTGCCAGTACAGTCAGGAAGTAGCCGTATTTTAAAATTAATGAACAGAAAGTATACAAAAGAGCATTATCTTGAGTTGGTAGATAAGATTCGTACCGCAGTACCTGATATTGCGATTACAACAGATATTATTGTAGGTTTCCCGGGAGAGACAGAAGAAGATTTCCAGGAAACACTTGATGTTGTAAGAAAGGCAAAATACGATAGTGCATTTACTTTTATCTATTCGAAGCGTTCTGGAACTCCGGCAGCAAAAATGCCAGACCAGGTACCTGATGACGTAGTACATGAAAGATTTGATCGTTTATTAAAAGTAGTAAATGAGGCAGCAAAAGAGCAGAACGGTAAGCTTGCTGGCAATACAGAACTTGTGTTGGTAGAGGAAATCGATGAGAAGGATTCTACGATGGTTACAGGAAGATTATCCAATAACAGTGTAGTACATTTTAAGGGAGATGCTTCTTTAATCGGAAAGATTGTTCCTGTTGTATTAGAGGAATCCAAAGGATTCTATTATCTGGGGAGGTTGAGCGTAAATGGCTAAACTGACTCCAATGATGGAACAGTATTTCCAGATAAAGAATAAATATAAAGACTGTATTTTATTTTATCGTTTGGGAGACTTCTATGAGATGTTTTATGACGATGCTCTTACAGCAGCAAGGGAGTTAGAAATCACCCTTACTGGAAAAAACTGTGGTCAGGAAGAAAAGGCACCTATGTGTGGGGTGCCTTTCCATTCCTGTGAGCCATATATTAATAAGTTAGTAGAGAGAGGATTTCGTGTTGCTATCTGTGAGCAGGTGGAAGACCCAAAGGCAGCAAAGGGAATCGTAAAGAGAGATGTTATCCGCGTTGTTACGCCGGGAACGAATGTTATGACCCAGAGCCTTGATGAGTCAAGAAATAATTTCATTATGAGTGTGTTCTGTGAAGATGACCTGTTCGGAATCGGTGTATGTGATTTGTCTACCGGTGAATTTCGGACAACCCAGGTCGAACATCAGGACGCACTTTTTGATGAGATGAATAAATTCCAGCCGTCAGAAATTATTTGTAATGATGCGTTTTGTATCTGCGGCATGGACTTTGACTTTATAAGAGATAAGGTTGGTGCGGTTATTTCTCCCGTTGCAAGCTATTATTTTGAAGCAGATAACTGTGAGACATTGATTAAAGAACAGTATAATCTTGCAAACTTAGAAGGAATTGGACTTACGGATTATCCGTTTGGCGTAATTGCGAGTGGAGCATTGTTACAATATCTCCATGAAACACAGAAGAATTCGCTTTCTCATCTGATGGAGTTAAAAGTATATTCCACAGAAAATTATATGGTTATCGACAGCTCTACAAGAAGAAACTTAGAGCTTTGTGAGACTTTAAGAGAAAAAGGAAAAAAGGGAAGTCTTCTATGGGTGCTTGATAAGACAAAAACAGCGATGGGTGCGAGAATGCTCCGTAAGATGATTGAGCAGCCACTGATTCACAAAACAGCGATTCAGGACAGATTAGATGCGATAGAAATGCTCAAGGATAATCTCATGGCGAGAGAGGAACTTCGTGAATATATGAATGCCATCTACGATTTAGAGCGTCTTACGATGAAGGTCAGTTATCGCAGCGCCAATCCAAGAGATTTGATTTCCTTTAAGACATCTATTCAGTATTTGCCATATATCAAGGATATTCTCGCACAGTTTAGCAAAGGTGTTCTGGCAAAGATGGCGAAAGATTTGGATACATTAGAAGATCTTTATGCATTGTTAGAGGCCTCTATTGAAGAAGACCCGCCGATTCCAATCAAAGAAGGTGGTATCATCAAGGAAGGATTTGATGAGGAAATCGATCATTTAAAGAAGGCAAAGACAGATGGAAAGACCTGGCTTGCACAGTTAGAAGAACGTGAACGTGAAAAGACAGGTATTAAAAATCTTCGTGTGCGTTATAATAAAGTTTTTGGCTATTATATAGAAGTGACGAACTCCTACAAAGATTTAGTACCAGACTACTATATCCGCCGTCAGACACTTGCTAATGCGGAACGTTACACAACGGAGGAACTTTCTGAACTTGCAAGAACAATTCTTGGAGCAGAAGATAAGCTGTATGCCTTAGAATATGAAACTTATGTCGCAATTCGTGAAAAACTTGCTGCAGAGATGGAACGAATCCAGAAGACGGCGAGTGTAATTGCCTGGACCGATGTGTTTGCTTCTCTTGCTCTTGTTGCGGAAACAAACCAGTATGTAAGACCGACACTGAATCAGAGAGGGGTTATCGATATTAAGGACGGGCGTCATCCAGTTGTAGAAAAAATGATGTCTGGTGAGCTTTTTGTGGCAAATGACACATTACTTGATCACAAAAAGAACCGGGTAGATATTATTACCGGTCCCAATATGGCAGGAAAGTCTACTTATATGAGACAGACTGCATTGATTGTACTGATGGCACAGATTGGTTCCTTTGTTCCGGCAAAGTCTGCTAATATTGGTCTTGTGGACCGTATTTTTACAAGAGTAGGGGCGTCCGATGATTTGGCATCTGGACAGAGTACCTTTATGGTGGAAATGAGCGAAGTTGCCAACATTTTGCGCCATGCGACAAAGGACAGTCTGTTAATTCTTGATGAAATTGGACGAGGAACAAGCACGTTTGACGGACTTTCCATTGCATGGGCAGTAGTTGAATACATAGCTGGATCCTCTTTATCTGGTGCGAAAACATTATTTGCGACTCATTATCACGAACTGACCGAATTAGAAGGTAAACTTCCGGGAGTGAATAATTATTGTATTGCCGTACAGGAAAAGGGAGATACGATTATTTTCCTGCGTAAAATCATTAAGGGCAGTGCGGATAAGAGTTACGGTATTCAGGTTGCCAAGCTTGCAGGTGTTCCAGAAGTCGTTATAGAAAGAGCAAAGGAAATCGCGGCAGAATTAGAAGAGTCTGATATTACAGCAAATGCAAAAAATATCGGAAGAAAGCATACCGAAGAAGTAGAACCGGTGCAGATTTCTCTGTTTGATACGATGGGAATGGTTGCCGAGCAGCCAAAGAAAAGTGAAGTGGAAGAAATATTGAAGAAATTGGATATCAGCAATATGACACCGATGGAAGCGATGAATCAGCTTTACGAATTGCAGAAGAAGTGTAAATAAGATGATTATTACATAGAGTTTTTATTTCTTAAATATAAATACAATGATGTTAAATATAAATACAAAGATATATTCATAATGTTGGATATATAAAAATTATAGGAATGAGAAGTAATAAAAGGACAGAAAAATATACTCATAAAATTAAGCGTAAGAAAGAATTTGAGAGTATATAGGTGTCAGAAGGGAGAAACTATGCCAGAGATAAGAGTTCTTGATCAGAGTACGATTAATCAGATCGCTGCCGGAGAAGTAGTCGAACGACCATCTTCTATTGTAAAAGAGCTTGTGGAGAATGCCGTAGATGCAAACTCAACAGCGATTACGGTAGAGATTAAAGGTGGTGGTATTGACTTTATACGAATTACAGATAATGGTTGCGGTATTGAGAAAGAACAGGTTCGAAAGGCTTTTCTTCCTCATGCGACCAGCAAGATTCGCTCAGCGAGTGATTTAGAGACGGTTACTTCTCTCGGTTTTCGAGGCGAAGCTTTATCGAGTATCGCATCGGTTGCAAAAGTAGAGCTTGTGACTAAGACGGATGAAGGAATTTCCGGGATTCGTTACGTGATAGAAGGTGGGAAAGAAAAGAGCTATGATGAAATTGGCTGTCCGGAGGGGACAACCTTTATCATTCGTAATCTTTTCTTTAACACACCGGCAAGAAGAAAGTTCTTAAAATCAAAAATGACAGAGGCAGGTTATGTAGAATCTTTTATCCAACGTCTTGCTCTGAGTCATCCGGATATTTCTTTTAAGTTTATTTGTGACAATAAAAATAAAATATCGACTTCCGGTAACGGAAATTTGAAAGATGTGATCTACAATATTTTCGGAAGAGATGTAGCGATGAATCTTCTTCCTGTAAAGGGAAATGAAAATGGAATTCTGGTGGATGGTTATGTCGGAAAGCCGGTGATTTCCCGTGGAAATCGAAATTATGAGAATTATTTTGTAAATGGCCGTTATCTGAAAAATAATATTATCAGCAAGGCGATTGAGGAAGGTTACAAAGGGCATGCGATGGTGCATAAATTTCCGTTTACTGCATTGATGATTTCTATGGATCCGCATTGCTTTGATGCGAACGTACATCCAGCAAAAATGGAGATGCGTTTTCGGAATGCGGAAGAATTGTATTCTTCTGTGATGAGCGCAGTTCGAGGCAGCTTTGTAAAAAAGGAACTAATTCCCAAAGTGGGAATCGGCAATGATAAAAAAGCAAAGGAAAGTGTAAAAAAGATTCCTGAGCCGTTTGAAAGAAAGAGAAGAGCCATTGAGGAACGTTTTTCCTCGGAAAATATGGCAGGAAGTGTTGGTGCTTATGCAGACACACATGGTGAAAATTCAGAAAATATAACAGAAATTTTAAATCGAAGAGGTTCGATAGAGGAAAGAATTGCTCGTTTGCATATCGGAGAGAATAACGCAATCAAAAAAGAGATTGATGATGTGATTCCAAAATCAATGAATTTACAGACTAATCTGGAAAATCAGCAATTAAGTGAACAGAAAGAGTTTCCACAAGAAGGGGATAAAAAAGAAATATTCGAAGAGGGAGCGGTTGCCGGAGTTGAAAATACTTCGACGAAGATGGATATATCACAAAATCAGGAAGAGAAAGTTCTGAGAAATCAAAATCAGGAAGTGCAAACGCTGCAAGAAAATGAGGCAAAGAACTCATTCAAAAATATTCCAGATTCAGAAAAGAATCATTCAGAACTTCTAAAAGAAGCAGATACCTACGGAAGAGGCATCCAGATGAGCTTTGCTGATGTTCCCCTTCTTTCCGAAGAAGCTCGTCCAAAGCACCGTATCATTGGACAGGTGTTCCGTACGTATTGGCTGGTAGAATTTGATGAAAAGCTGTTTTTCGTAGATCAGCATGCAGCACATGAAAAAGTAATGTATGAGAAGTTAAAGAAAGATTTGAAAAATAATATGATTGCCCAGCAGATAGTTGCTCCTCCAGTTATTCTGACATTTAGTATAAAAGAACAGCAGAAGTTTAAAGTTTGCGAAGAATCTTTCAAAAAACTTGGATTTCTTATTGAAGAATTTGGCGGAAACGAGTATTGTATTCGTGGGGTTCCGGCAAATCTGCTTGGAATTGACCCGCAGGAGCTGTTTATCGAAATTTTTGATCAGATTGAGGAGAGCAGCGGCAAGATGAATTTGGAAGTGATTACGGATAAGTTGGCAACGATGGCATGTAAAGCTGCTGTGAAAGGCAATACAACAATGTCTTATCAGGAAATGGATGCATTGCTGGACCAGCTTATGAAGCTCGATAATCCATATCAGTGTCCACATGGACGGCCAACGATTATTTCCATGACAAAGTATGAATTAGAAAAGAAATTTAAGCGAGTACAGTAGAGGGGGAATAGTGTGGAACAGAAGAAACCTCTTATTATATTAACAGGACCAACAGCCGCAGGAAAGACAAAGCTTTCCATTAGTCTGGCGAAAAGCATCGGAGGAGAAATTATTAGTGCAGATTCTATGCAAGTTTATAAAAAGATGGATATTGGTACGGCAAAGATTCGCCCAGAAGAAATGGACGGAGTACCACATTATCTGGTAGATGAATTTGATCCAGCAGAAGAATTTAATGTTGTAGTTTTTGTGGAGAGAGCAAAAGCTGCAATGGAGAAGATTTATGCTGCAGGGCATATCCCAATTGTTGTTGGAGGCACTGGATTTTATATTCAGGCACTGCTTTACGATATTGATTTTTCTGTACATGAAGAAAAAGAAAGTTATCGAAAAGAATTAGAACAGCTTGCGAAAGAAAAAGGAAAAGAATATCTTTACGAATTTCTTAAGAGAGTTGACCCGGAATATGCACAGATTGTACATTATAATAATGTAAAAAGAGTAATCCGGGCGCTGGAATACCATAAGGAGACCGGACATAAACTGTCGGAGCACAATAAGGAACAAAGACAGAAAGACTCGCCTTATAATTTTGCCTATTTTGTACTATATCATGACAGAGAAGTGCTGTATGATCGCATCAATAGAAGAGTAGATTTGATGATGGAGGATGGACTTCTTGAAGAAGTAAAAGGAATGATAGAAGAAGGGTATACGAAGAATCTTGTATCTATGCAGGGACTTGGCTATAAAGAGTTTTTTGATTATTTTGACGGAAAGAAGTCTTTAGAGGAGACTGTTGATAAAGTCAAAAGAGATACGAGACGTTTTGCAAAAAGACAGCTTACCTGGTTTCGACGGGAAAAAGAAGTTATCTGGCTGAATAAAAAGGAATATGAACAGGAAAAGAACCTGCTTGATTCTGTTTTAAATATAATAAAAGAGAAAGGAATCTGGGATGGAACAAAGAGATAAGATACTAGAAGAGTATTATGCACAGATGGGAATCGCAAAGCCGGTCTACGACTTTTGCATGAAAGTAGAGGAAGAATTAAAAGACCGCTTTTTATCTATAGATAAAACTGCAGAATGTAACCAGATGAAGGTGCTCCGTGCGATGCAGAAAAATCATTTAAGTGAGGCTTGCTTTGCACCGACAACTGGCTATGGATATAATGATATTGGAAGAGAAACATTAGAAAAGATTTATGCTGATGTATTTGGAACAGAAGATGCATTGGTAAGACCACAGATTACCTGTGGAACACATGCGCTTGCGCTTGCATTAATGAGCCAGCTTAGACCAGGAGATGAACTGTTATCCCCTGTAGGCAAACCATATGATACGTTGGAAGAAGTTATCGGAATCCGTCCATCAAACGGCTCCCTTGCAGAATATGGCATCAGCTACCGTCAGGTAGACTTACTTCCAGATGGTGAGTTTGACTGGGATGGTATTGAGAAGGCATTAAATGAAAAAACAAAGCTTGTTACCATTCAGCGATCCAAAGGCTATGCCTCCCGCCCGACTCTTTCTGTAAAAAGAATTGGAGAGCTGATTCATTTTATTAAGGAAAGAAAACCAGATGTACTCTGTATGGTAGATAACTGTTATGGAGAGTTCGTTGAGATTGAGGAACCATCACAGGTAGGAGCAGACTTAATTGTTGGTTCTCTGATTAAGAATCCGGGTGGTGGCCTTGCTCCAATTGGCGGCTATCTTTGTGGAACAAAGGAATGCATCGATAGAGCAGCTTACCGTCTGACTTCTCCGGGACTTGGTAAGGAAGTTGGAGCCACACTTGGCGTTACAACTTCACTTACACAGGGACTTTTTTTAGCACCGACTGTTGTAAAAGGTGCATTAAAAGGTGCAATTTTTGCGGCGAATATTTACGAGAAGTTGGGATTTAAAGTAATCCCTGACAGCAAGGAGAGTCGACATGATATTATTCAGGAAGTAGAATTTCATAATCCGGAACTTATGGTAGCTTTCTGTGAGGGAATTCAGGCAGCTGCACCGGTAGATAGCTTTGTTCGTCCCGAACCATGGGATATGCCGGGATATGATGCACAGGTAATTATGGCAGCGGGAGCTTTTATTTCTGGTTCTTCCATTGAACTTAGTGCAGACGGTCCGATGAAAGAACCATATGCAGTGTATTTCCAGGGTGGACTTACATGGGAACATGCGAAATATGGAATTATGATGTCATTACAAAAAATATATGAGACAGGAAAACTTAAAAATATCTTAATAAATGACACAGAAAGTTAACGAAACCTACCTTGTAAACCTATATACAAAAGTTTGTTTTTATGGTAAAATATTTTTCAAATCAGCGTGTCCGTGCCTGGAGAGAATACAGGAGGGGCAAACATGGAAAGACAGTCAGTAACAATGAAGGAACGCCCGGAAACGGAACGGCCATATGAGAAGTGCCTTAAGTTTGGTGCAGAGAGTCTTACAGATGGCGAACTGTTAGCGGTAATTATCCGTTGCGGAACGAAAAACTTCACTGCATTAGAGCTTGCATTTGCGCTTTTAGAAAGACATCCTGTCTATAAGGGACTGGCAGGTTTATACCATCTTGATATGGAGATGCTAAAGGCAATTCCTGGTATAGGGAATGTGAAGGCCATAGAGTTGCTGTGTGTGATGGAATTATCCAAGCGTCTTGCGAGAGCATCACTTAAAGAAGAGAGTGATTTTAGTTCGCCGGACTATATTGCAGCCTACTATATGGAAGAGATGCGTCATCTTTCTGTAGAGAAAGTTATGCTATTGCTTTTAGATGGACGGCACAGGCTGATGAAGGAGATTTTACTTTCAAGAGGAACTGCGAACAGTTCCTGGGTTCCAGTCAGAACGATTTTTGTAGAAGCACTTCGTTATGAGGCGGTATACATGATATTGATTCATAATCATCCATCTGGATGCCCGGAACCGAGCAGAGAAGATCTTATTATTACGAAACAGATAAAAGAAGCGGGAGAACTTCTTGGAATTCCGCTTTCTGATCATATCATTATAGGGGATAAGTGTTATACCAGCTTAAGAGAAGAACAGATGATGTGAAGATATATGTATTTTCAGAATCAGTACCAGAGACTTTGGAAGTACACTGACAAAGAGTAGAAACAAATGCGGTAATGCCGCATTTGTTTCATGTATAAATGCTAACGAAAGGAGACATACCAATGTCTGAAAAAATATATGGAATTGATATGGGAACGAATTCCATCAAAATTTACCAGAAAGCTGCAGGAGTAATTTTACATCAGAAAAACATGATTGCTATGGTGAAGAGAAAAGAACCATTAGCATTAGGAGATGAAGCATACTCTATGTATGAGAAAGCACCGAAGAACATCGAGGTAAAACAGCCGATTATCAATGGGGTTATTGCAGATTTTACTGCCATGCAGACAATGATTCAGCTTTACTTTAAAGGAATGCACGGAAAGAAATTTGCAGAGGGACTTGCTGCCGGAGGCAATGCAGAATTTTATATTGCAGTACCTTCTGATATTACAGAAGTAGAAAAACGTGCATTTTATGATCTGATTGCAAGTTCTTCATTAAAGACAAAGAAGATTCGTATCGTAGAGAAGCCAATTGCCGATGCACTTGGAGCAGGTCTAGATGTAATGGATGCAACAGGTCGTCTTATTGTTAATATTGGAGCAGATACAACAGAAATCAGTCTGATCAGCCTTGGAGGAATCGTGCAGAGTCGTCTGTTAAAGATTGGCGGAACAAAGTTTGATGAGGCGATCCAGCAGACTGTAAAGAAAAAACATAACCTTGTTATTGGTATGAAGAGTGCAGAGAGACTCAAGATGCAGCTTGCAAGCGGCATCAAGGAAGACGAAGAGATTACTTACGATGTCATGGGACGTAATCTTATTACAGGTCTTCCTAATAAAGTAACAGTTACAAATCATCTTATTTTTGAGGCGATGGAAGAGAGCCTTTCCTCTATTATCGATGCAATTAAATTCATTTTAGAGAAAACTCCACCAGAATTATCTATGGATATTATGCATGATGGTGTATGTATGACAGGTGGTTCTACACACATTAAAAATCTTGATCTTCTTATTCAGCAGGAGACAGGTCTTTCTATCATGAAGATGGAAGAACCGGAGCTTACTGTAGTAAAAGGACTTGGTATGATTATGGAAAATCCGGATTATGAAAGATTAGCTCATAATTTACAGGATTCTGATTTTCATTAATCAGGGAGTGGTACTATGAAAAATCGTCATAATTTTGAGTTTTCACCAAAAACGATGCTGGTCATTCTGACAGTTATCTGTATATTACTTTTATCAGTTAGCACAGTGTTGAAAGATGCGGTGAAGCCACTTTCTGTGGTTGCAGAAACAGTAGTGATTCCTATGCAGGACGGGATTAATTCTTTTGGAGTCTGGGTTGGGGATCATGTAGGAAACTTTAAGAGTATGAAAGAGCTGAAAAATGAGAATGAGAAGCTGACTCAGAAGGTAAAAGAGTTAACCCAGGAAAACGAAACTTTGAGTACCAACGAAAAAGAACTGAATAATCTGCAAAAGCTTTTAAAACTCGATAAAGAATATACTCAGTACAAAAAGGTAGGAGCAAGAGTAATCAGCAAAGGAAGCGGTAACTGGTACAGTACATTTATTATTAACAAGGGATCTAAAGATGGAATTAAGGTTAATATGAATGTTTTAGCAGATGGAGGTCTGGTCGGTATTGTTACAGAAACAGGTCGAACATATGCTAAGGTGTCTTCTATCATAGATGACAGCAGCAGTGTCAGTGCCAAGTCTTCTGATGCAGGTGATACCTGTGTTGTACAGGGAAATAGTGAGTCAGTACAAAAAGATGGTACGATTGATGTAACATATATTAGTAAGGATGCTGACATGAAAGAAGGAGAAGAATTGGTTACTTCTCATATCAGTTCTAAGTATCTAGAGGGGATTAAGATTGGAACGATCAGTAAGATTTCTACGGATTCTTCTAATCTTACAAAGTCTGCCAAAGTAATACCATTTGTTGATTTCCAACACATAGAAGATGTTTTGGTTATCACAGAATTAAAGCAGGTTCCAACAGATAGCGAAAGTGCAGATTAAAGAATAAAACAGGCGGAAATAAGAGTATCGGTATTGATATTTCTCTTTCCGCCATTTGTGTAAGAAGGGATGATTATGAAACGAGGAATTGTGACAGCAATACTGGTGTTTGTATGTTTTATATTACAGACATCTGTATTTGAGCTGATTAAACTAGCAGGAATTGCACCGAATATTTTACTTATTCTCATTTCTTCAGTGGCTGTTATGCGCGGTCAGAAGCCAGGAATGATCGTTGGATTTTTCTGCGGACTACTCATGGATATTTTCTATGGTTCTACGATTGGTGGATTTGCCTTTTTATATATGGTGTTCGGATTTGTAGATGGATTCTTCAATCGTATCTATTATTCGGATGATAATATTCTTCCGCTGGTACTGATTGGTGCGAATGATTTGATCTATGGATTGATTATGTATATTCTTTGTGGTCTTTTACAAAATCATCTGGGGGTTTTCTATTACCTCAAGAATATAATTCTTCCGGAAATGGTTTATACGGTGGCTATAGCCCTCATATTTTATCAGATTTTATTAAGAATAAACGATTGGTTGGAAAAGAACGAAAAGAGAGGTGCAGATTTTGTTTAATTTTAAGAAAAAGCAAAAGACTGATAAAGTAAAAACAAGAAGTCAGATTGTAGAATTACTTTCGAATCGTATTGTGATTATGGGGGTTTTTCTTATAGCATTGTTTTGCCTTTTGGTTTACCGACTCTTTGTTCTGCAGATTATACAGGGAGATGAACATCTCGCAAACTTTAATTACAAAATAAAAAAGACGATTGAAATTAGTGGCGCCAGAGGCAATATTTATGATTGCAATGGAAAGATATTAGCTTATAATCAGCTCGCTTATACCGTTACGCTTGAGAGTACCGATGAGACGAGTAAGATCGCAAGAGAAAGAACTGCTGCAAATGGCAAAAACGGACAGAAAGTAACAGAGAATGATGTAAAGAATGAAGTAATACATAAATTAGTAAAGACGCTCGAGGAGAATGGAGATACGATAACTTATAATCTTCCATTAACAGTAAACAGTAAAGGTAAATTAAAGTTTACAGTGTCAGGATCGGCACTTACACGATTTAAAAAAGATATTTATGGTATTACAAAGATTGATAATCTTTCGGGAGCCGAAAAAAAGAAAGCGGAAAAATATTTGAATTCAACACCGGAAGAAGTATATGAATATTTGAAATCTGGTAAGAATGGACCACAGGGGACGGGGAAGATGTTTGGTATCTCTGATAGCTATTCTACAGAAGATGTATTAAAGATTATGTCTGTTCGATATGATGTATTTATGAATCGTTATTCACAGACGACTCCGATTACCGTGGCATCTAATATAAGTGATAAGAGTATCGCAGCAATCTCGGAACATCAGGAAGAATATCCGGGTGTGTCTATTAAGGCAGATTCTCTTCGTAAGTACAAGAATGCTAAGTATTTTGCTGGAATTCTCGGTTATACAGGAATTGTTTCAGAAAGTGAATTAAAGGAACTTAATGATGTTGGTGGAAAATATGAAGCAAATGATGTCGTTGGAAAGACTGGTATCGAAAAGACAATGGAAAGTACTCTTCAAGGTAAAAAAGGACAGAAGGATGTTCTGGTAGATAATCTTGGAAAGGTTATAAAAACAGTAAAGACAACGAAAGCTTCTGCTGGAAATAATGTATATTTGACAATTGATGCAGACTTACAAAAGTATGCCTATAATATTTTGGAACGAAGACTGGCAGGTATTTTGCTTGCACATCTGACAACTGCTGACACAGCAGGCTCTGAAAAGAGAGTTCCGATAAAGGATGTTTATTATGCGTTGATTGATAATAATGTTATTAATATTTCCAAATTATCAAAGAAAAATGCGAAAAAGAACGAGAAAGAAGTATATCGTATTTATAAGAAAAAACAGGGTAATGTTTTAAATTCATTGCGAAGTGATTTAAAAAATGGAAAGACAATTCGCAAAAATCTCAGTGAGGAAAAACAAGACTACGTAAATTATATCTACAAGATGCTTGAAAATGATGGTATTTTAGTTGCTTCTGCAATTGATGAGAATGATCAGGTGTATCTTGACTGGAAAGATGAGAAAATTACATTCCGTAAGTTTTTAAAATATGCGATTAATAATGAATGGATTGATATCAGTTCTTTCAACATTAAGTCCGATTATTATGATGCAGATGAAATTTATAGCGAATTGATAAATTATATCATTGACGCATTGAAATCTGAGGAAGACTTTGATAAAATTCTATATGAATATATGATTAAAAATGGAACTCTGAGTGGCAAGAAGGTATGCTTACTTTTATATGATCAGGGAGTTCTTGATAAAAAGAAGGATAAGGATTATAATAGTTTGTATACAGATAAAATGTCTGCTTATAATTTTATGTATAAGAAGATTAAGAACATAGAGATTACACCGGCACAGCTTGCGCTTGATCCTTGTTCTGGTTCTGTAGTTATCACGGATCCTGATACAGGAGAAGTCCGTGCAATGGTTTCTTACCCAAGCTATGATAATAACCGACTTGCTAATGGAATAGACTCGGAGTATTATGCATCGCTTAATACAGATTTATCTTCTCCGATGTTAAACAGAGCAACGCAGTCGAGAACTGCACCAGGTTCTACTTTTAAGCCTATTTCATCCACAGCAGTTCTTGAAGAAGGTGTAGCAAATGCATCTACCTACGTTAAATGTACAGGAATATTTGATAAGGTTTCTCCAGCAGCGAAATGCTGGATATATCCAAATGCACACGGCTCTCTTAATGTAAGTGGTGCGATTGCCGTATCCTGTAACTTCTTCTTCTATCAGATGGGATATAATCTTGGTACAGTGAATGGAACCTATAACAGTCAGAGGGGCTTAACTAAGCTGAAGAAGTATGCATCTATGTATGGACTGAATCGTAAGTCTGGAGTAGAGATTACCGAATATGAACCTCATATTTCTGATGAAGATGCAATTCGTTCTGCAATTGGTCAGGGTACACACAGTTATACACCTAGCCAGATTTCAAGATATGTAACTTCTCTTGTAAATCATGACAATCTGGTAGATTTATCTTTATTAGAGAAGACAACGGATTCTTCTGGTAATGTTTTAAGTTCGTATAAGAAGAGAACAGAGGAGAAGCTAAAGATAAAGTCATCTACCTTTGATTTGATTAAGAAAGGTATGATAGGAGTAGTTAATGGAAAAGACAGTTCCATCAAATATCTATATGAAAAGCAGGGAATGAAAGTGGCAGGTAAGACTGGTACTGCACAGGAAAATAAAAAGAGACCGAACCATGCTCTGTTTATATCTTATGCTCCATATGACAATCCAGATATTACTATGACTGTAGTAGTGCCAAATGGTTACACTTCAGCAAATGCAGCAGAGATTGCCAGAGATATTTATAAGTACTATTTTGGAAAGGCCAGCAAGGCGGAAAAGAAGGCAACAACAGCATTACTGCCTACAGGCTCAGATGGAAGCAACGATTAACAAACAGGAGGAGATATGAAAAGTTCCGTTATTATTAAAGGGAATAAATATGGATTCCAGATTGTGCTGAATCCAACACTTCCTTTTGAAGAACTTCTTCGGGAGGTGGCGGATAAGTTTAAGGAGTCTACTCATTTTTTTGATTTGAAAAAACCGATTGCAGTAAGTTTTACTGGTCGAGATCTCACATCTGGGGAACAGAATCTTTTAGTAGATACGATATCTGAGAACGGTGGATTAAATATAAGCTGCGTAATTGACGGAGCAAAAGTATATGAAACAGAGTTTTCGAGAGTATTAGAGCAATTAAAAACACAGAAAGAAGAAGTATCTAAACAGGAAAGCTCTGTTCCGGAGAACCGCATTACAAAGAATGGACAGTTCTATCGGGGAACACTTCGTTCGGGTCAGAAGATAGAGGTGGATGGAAGCATAGTAATTTTGGGGGATATTAATCCTGGTGCTCAGATTGTTGCCGGGGGGAATGTTGTTGTATTAGGATGCCTGAAGGGAACCGTACATGCAGGATATCCAGATGATAAGAATGCATTTGTAGCAGCACTTATGATGGAACCAATGCAGATTCAGATTGGCAGTTGTATTGCCCGTTCACCGGATCATGGGGCTAAAAATACAAAAAAGAATGCAAGAAAAAAGAACAAACAGGAATTACTTGCAAAGCTTGCATTTGTCGAGAATGACAATATATTCATTGAAACGATTACAAGGTCGTTGATTAGTGAGATTAGTATTAGTTAAGTAATATAAAGGAGAATAAAAATGAGTGAGGTAATTGTTATTACATCTGGAAAGGGTGGAGTTGGAAAGACCACCACAACGGCCAATATAGGAACGGGACTTGCAAAGCTTGATAAAAAGGTTGTTCTGATTGACACAGATATCGGACTTCGTAACCTTGATGTTGTTATGGGACTGGAAAATCGTATTGTATATAATCTGGTAGATGTTGTGGAGGGTAACTGTCGTCTCAAGCAGGCATTGATTAAGGACAAAAGATATTCAAATCTCTGCCTTTTACCTTCTGCACAGACGAGAGATAAAAGTGCGGTAAGTCCGGAACAAATGAAAAAACTTGTAGATGAGTTAAGAGAAGATTTTGATTATATTCTCCTTGATTGTCCTGCAGGAATTGAACAGGGATTTAAAAATGCAATTGCAGGTGCAGACAGAGCGATCATTGTTACTACACCGGAAGTTTCCGCTATTCGAGATGCAGACCGTATTATCGGGCTTTTAGAGGCGGAAGAGTTAAAAAGGATTGAGCTGGTTGTGAATCGTATTCGTATGGATATGGTAAAGCGTGGAGATATGATGTCAGTGGAAGATGTAATAGACATACTGGCCATTGACTTGATTGGGGTAGTTCCAGATGATGAAAGTATTGTAATATCAACAAATGAGGGAGAACCACTTGTTGGTACAGATACACAGGCAGGAAAAGCATTTGCTAATATTTGTCACAGAGTGCTTGGAGAAGAGGTTCCGATTATGGAATTTGAGACAGAGGGCATCCTGAAGAAAATAGCAAATTTATTTAAACGAGGCTATTAAAGGGGGAGAACCTAATGGGATTCATGGATGGAATTCTTAGAAAAAAAACATCGGGAAATACTGCGAAGGACAGATTAAAACTTGTACTGGTATCAGATCGAGCAAATTGTTCGCCGGAAACGATGGAATTAATAAAAAATGACATAATAAAAGTAATTTCAAAATACATGGAGATTGATACGGAAGGGTTAGATATTCAAATCACCCAGACAGAATCGGATGGCGGTCATGGTAACGTCCCTGCCATCTATGCAAATATACCGATTAAGGAATTGCGATCTCCGAGATAATGAACGCAGGAGGAGAAACATGTTAAAGCAGAAATACCAATTTAAAAATTATAATTGGGTATTGATAAGTGCGGTTCTTGTCTTGAGCGGAATGGGTGTGTTATTTATCAATAGCGCGGACAGCAGTTATACAAGTAAACAGCTGGTTGGACTTATATTTAGTGCGGGTGTAATGTTAGTTTTGTCTGTTGTAAATTTTAATTTTGTATGTGGCTTCAACAGAATTTTGTACCTGCTTAATATTGTACTGCTTGTTCTTGTAAAACTTGTCGGTGTCAGTGTAAATGGTGCACAGAGATGGATTAATCTTGGCTTTACCAGACTACAGCCGTCAGAGCTTACAAAGATAATTATGATAATATTTGTGGCAGTATACATACAGGAGCATGAAGAGGACTTCATGGAATGGAAAGTACTTTTTAAACTGGCTCTCTTGTGTGCATTACCTCTTTTTTTAGTAGTAATAGAACCGAACCTGTCTACGACACTGGATATTACATTTATTTTGTTATCTGTAATTTTTGTAGGTGGATTTTCAATGGTTTTAATTAAAAAGTGGTTAAAAATCATTATACCAATTATGATACCGCTTGGTTTTCTTTTTATATGGTATATTCAGACACCGAATCAGATTTTGCTTCATGATTATCAGGTTACTCGAATCATGACATTTTTGGAACCGTCTAAATATTCGTCTACGACAGCATATCAGCAGGATAATTCTGTTATGGCAATCGGTTCCGGAAAGCTTTATGGAAAGGGACTGAATAATAATACAATTTCTGATGTTACAGTAGCTGATACCGGTTTTGTGTCAGAACAGCAGACGGACTTTATTTTCTCAGTGGTAGGAGAGGAAACCGGTTTTGTTGGTAGTGTTATTGTCATTGCATTATTGGCTATAATAATGATAGAATGTTTAAAGACGGCTTATGTCGCGAAGAATATGAGCGGGCGGCTTATTGCACTTGGAATGGGCGCGTTGATAGGCTTCCAGTCGTTTATAAATATAGGAGTGGCAACAGAGCTGCTTCCGAATACAGGACTACCGTTACCATTTGTAAGCTACGGGTTAACCTCACTATTAAGTTATATGGCAGGTATAGGGATTGTTCTAAACATTGGATTACAAAGACATTACTAGGAGGGGAAATATATGAATATTGGATTAATCGCACACGATGGAAAAAAGAAACTAATGCAGAACTTTTGTATTGCATACAGAGGGATTCTTAATAAGCATGAACTCTTTGCAACTGCAACAACTGGAAGACTGATTGAAGAAGTGACCAACCTTTCTATACACAAATATCTGGCGGGACCTCTTGGTGGAGAGCAGCAGATGGCATCTCAGATTGAGCATAATCTTATTGATATGGTTATCTTTCTCCGTGATCCACAGAATCAGCAGATTCATGAACCAGATATTTTTAATGTTATGCATTTATGTGATGTGCATAATATTCCACTTGCAACAAATCTTGCAACAGCAGAATTGTTAATTAAGGCTCTTGAAAGAGGAGATCTTGAGTGGCGAGAAATGTACAGATAATGAAAAGAGTAATTATGAAAAAGAGAATATTAGCTGCTGTCAGTGTAGTTGCACTGTCAGTGGTATTATGTGGCGGCTGTAGTGGAAATCCTTTTCAGATTTCGGACTCTTTTAATTCTTATTATACAAAGAATAAAGAAGATATCGGTTCTGGTTTAAAAGGAATGGCAGCTAATCTGGCAGTTTTGTCGGAAGAAGAATCTACGGATCCTGATTATCAGAGTAAAGATTATGCGGATTTGTTAATTAATGATAGCACCAGCGAGGTGTTAGAATCCTATCATTGTTTTGATAAGATATATCCAGCAAGTATTACAAAGGTAATGACAGCATTGTTGACGCTGGAACATGGTAATTTAGATGACGAAATCACATTGAAACATGATATTAACCTAACGGAAAACGGAGCCGTTATCAGTACGCTGATAAAAGGAGATACGGTTACTGTAGGCCAGGTTTTTCATACGATGATGATTAAATCGGCGAATGATTGTGCTGTGATACTGGCAGAATATGTGGCAGGTTCTGAAGCTAAATTTGTAGATATGATGAATGCAAAAGCCAAGGAGCTTGGAGCAACACATACACATTTTGTAAACCCAAATGGACTTCATGATAATAATCATTATACGACAGCATATGATTTGTATCTGATTTTTAAGGAAGCAGTAAAGTATGATACTTTTGTTGATACTGTATCTTCAAAAGATTATACGATGACATACACAACTCCTAAAAAAACACAGATTAATGAATATATGCAGAGTACGAATTACTATCTGCTTAATGAGTTCCCAGTGCCAGAAGGAGTCATTATGTATGGCGGTAAGACAGGAACAACTTCTATGGCAAAGTCCTGTCTGATTTTGATGACAAAGAATAAAAAGGGAGAACGCTTTTTCTCTGTAGTATTAGGTGCAGAAACCAAGGATGCCCTGTATTCATCTATGACACAGTTATTAGAGAAAACAGTAAATTAAAGGTTGTGCTTTTATATAATATAAATTATAATATAATATATAAAAAGTGGCACGAGCCTTTTCAATTACAAAAGAAAGGACTACGGTCCAATAATATATCTAAAGGAGGATATTCACATGATTGATATTATTGCAGGAGCGAAAGGAAAAGGAAAAACTAAAATCTTGATTCAGCAGGTAAATGATGACATTAAGCTGACAAAAGGCACAATCGTTTACCTTGACAAGAACAATAAGCATATGTATGAACTGAGTAATCAGATTCGTCTTATCGTAGTTCCTGATTTTGAAATTGAGGATACAGATATGTTCATCGGATTTATCGCAGGAATTCTTTCTCAGGATCATGATTTAGATAAGATTTATCTTGACAGCTTCCTTACAACAGCTTGCATCAAGGACAATCTTGATTACGCAGTAGAAAAACTGAATGTTTTATCTGAGAAGTTTGGTGTTAATTTTGTAATCAGTGCTTCCGTAGATAAAGAGAATATGCCGGAATCTGTACAGAAATACGTTTCTCACGCATTATAATTCGATGTTATCTGATACAGAACCGTCCAATAATATACATACATGGCGGATATCTGGAAGTTGAATAAGATACGAAAAGGTTAAGGCGCCTCATAATATTATGAGGCCGCCTTTTTATGGTTTTAGCTAAAATGGAAAAACAATATTATTATGCGTATTCGCAATATTTAAAAGATAAATATGGAGAAAAGGTGTATAAGCTTCCGGTGAATCTTCCAGTAAGCTGCCCAAACAGAAAGGAAGGAAGAGGATGTTTTTTTTGCGCAGATGCAGGAACTGGATTTGAAGCAGAAGATAGTTCTGTATCTGTTTGCAGACAGATGCAAGTTTCCAGAGAAAAGGTAGAAAAGCGTTATCATGCGCATAAGTTTATTGCCTATTTCCAAAATTATACGAATACTTTTCTGCCACTTGAAAAATTACTTTCTTACATGAAAGAGGCAGCTTCTATGGAAGACATTGTGGAGATCTCTCTTTCAACGCGGCCAGACTGTATTCGGCAGGAATATCTGGAGGCATTTGATAAATTTCGACAAAGTAACGGGATAGAAGTCTCTATTGAACTTGGTCTTCAGACGGTGAATTATCATACGTTAGCATATATGAACAGAGGTCATGGGCTTGCAGAATTTCTTGATGCGGTTTTAAAAATTGCACCCTATCATTTTCCGATATGTGTGCACATGATTTTGAATCTGCCAGGAGATACCATGGAAGATGCAAAGGAATCTGCAAGAATTTTGTCCGCTTTACCAATAACGATGGTTAAGTTGCATTCTCTTTATATTCCCAAGGAGAGCGGCTTATATGAAATGTATGAACGTGGAGAAGTTGAGATATGTTCAAAAGAAGAATATCTGAAACGGTTAGCAGAATTTATTGCTTTATTAAGACCGAATATTACGATAGAACGCCTGTTTAGCCGTATACCAGAAAGGGATTCTGCTTTCTCAAACTGGGGAAACAGCTGGTGGAAGCTAACCGATGAATGGAAGGCGCTTATGGAAGAAAAGCAGTATATTCAGGGAATAAAATATAATTATCTAAACGGTGCTGCACTGAGTAGATGGGGGATATAGTATGGAAAAAAAGACAAAAGGAAAGTTACATTTGCATATTAATCTCGGAACAATAGTATTCCTCATTATTGTAATATATCTTATGGCATATGTATTGACCTATCTTGGAAAAAGTAAGCTTGCTATTTATGAAGTAAGTGCAAGTAATATTGTAGACAGCATGGAGGGGACTGGTGTTGCCCTTCGTAAGGAAACTTTAGTGAACACAAACCGTAAAGGATATATTAATTATTATGTTCAGGATGGTTCCATGGTTAGCAAAAATGGTATTGTTTATACAATAGACACGACAGGAAAGGTGCAGAATTATCTAAAGGGAGTTCTCCAAAAGAAAAGCAAGGTCAGTCGTACAGAAAAGGAAAGAGTTGTAGAACAGCTTAAAGTTTTCAGTGAGGGATATACAGATAATGAATTCTCTAGTTTGTATGAGGCACAAAGAGATATTAGTGGAACTTTGATGGCGTATACCGATACAATTCTTGCAAATAACAAAGAGCAGCTTACTGAAAAATATGGACAGGATTCCTATATTACGGTGACTTCACCAAAGGAAGGAATTGTTTCCTTTGCCTCAGATGGGTTAGAAGGCTTAGAACAGAAAAAAGTTTCAAAAGATACTTTTATAAATAAAGTAAAAATGAAAGAACTCAGAACCGATAAAAAGCAGAGTGCCGGTTCACCGGTATACCGTCTCGTAGAGGGACAGGACTGGCAGCTGATGATTTCTCTGGGACATAATGATTATAATCGTCTGAAAAAAAGAGAAGAAGATAGTTCAACAGTACAGGTCACTTTTCATAAGGATAACTTTACGACTGCGACAAAGTATCACTGCATAAAGCAGGATGGAAGATATTATGTTGTGCTGTCTTTTGATAATTACATACAAAGATATCTGAATCAGAGATATCTCTATGTTACGCTTACTTTATCAGAGACAGAAGGTCTGAAGATTCCGTCTAGTTCACTTGTTAAGAAGAATGTGTATAAGATTCCAAAAAGTTTTCTTGTGAATGGAGGAAATTCTTCTAAGAAAAATCAGATTAATATTATGAATACCAATAAAAAGGGGGAAAGAGTTCTGTCTCAGACCACGGTGGATATTTATAAGACAGATGAGAAATATGCATACGTTTCCTCGAAAGATTTAAAAAAAGGAATCGTAGTATCAGAAACAGACAAACAAAAGATATATACGTTGAAGAATATTACACAAATACAGGGTGTGTACATTGTGAATAGAGGATATACTGTTTTTAAGCAGGTAGTAATGGTAGAACGAAATGAGGACTATTGTATTGTAGATGCACAAAACAGTGGAATAGAACTTTATGACCGAATTATTTTAAATAGTGATACAGTAAAGGAAGATCAGGTGATTTATTAATGCTGGCAGAAAATTTAAAAAAAGTACAGGATAATATCAAAAAAGCATGTGAAAGAGCTGGAAGAAGCCCAGAAGAAGTTACGTTGGTAGCAGTAAGCAAGATGAAGCCACTTTCTGATATTGAAGAGCTTTTACAAACAGGACAGCTTGAGTATGGAGAGAATTATGTGCAGGAATTATGTGATAAATACGAAAATATTTCAAGACCTGTGCATTGGCATATGATCGGACATCTTCAGACCAATAAAGTAAAATATATTATTGATAAAGTAAAACTGATTCATTCTGTAGATTCTCTTCATCTGGCAAAACAGATTGAAAAAGAGGCAGTGAAGAAAGGTGTTGAGGCACAGATTCTTGTTCAGGTAAATATTGCACAGGAAGATACAAAGTTTGGGATTGATGGACCGGAAGTAATCAGTCTTGTGGAAGAAATCAGTAAACTTCCGCATATTTATATCAGAGGCCTGATGACAAGTGCACCATTTGTAGAAAATCCAGAAGAAAATCGCTGTTATTTTGAAAAATTACATAAATTATTTATTGACATTGGAGAGAAAAACATTGATAATGTATCTATGGACATTTTATCTATGGGAATGACCAATGATTACGAAGTGGCTATAGAAGAAGGTGCAACAATGGTACGTGTTGGTACCGGAATCTTTGGGGCACGGAATTACAATAAATAACAGGAGGTACGTAAGGTGAAGTTTGCGGAAAAGTTTTTAAACATGATGAAGCTAAACGATGCAGATGACGAAACGGAACCATTCGACGAAGAATATAGTGAAGTGGCTGAAGAAGAACATGACGGTGAAGTAGAAGAAGAAGCAGGTAAGGAAGAGGAAGAAACTCATAAGACGATTCTTTCCTTAAGACGTAAGAAGAGAGATGTGTCAGATTCAGAAGAATCCGAGGAGGGCCAGGGCAGAGTCATTCAGTTTCATGGAAGAGAAGAAGAGGGTGAAAGTGTGAAAGTAATCAGAGCGCAGACATTTAATGAAGCACAGATTGTAGCAGAGTTTTTAAAAGAAGGCAAGACAATCGTGGTGAATCTTGAAGGAATCGAGATTGGCAAGGCACAGAGAATTATTGACTTCATCGGAGGAGCAAGCTTTGCTGTAGATGGTTCTTTGAAGGCAATTTCCAATAATATCTTTATTGTAGCCCCTGGTAATATTGAAGTAACAGGGGATTTAAGAGATGAACTTGTCAGTGAAGATATGCTCTCACCAGAACTTACGAACTTTTAAGATGATTAAGGATAAGAAAAGAATAGCTAGATGAGAATGAAAGACAGAGGGGATATATGGATGGAGTGGAGGCCGTCCATATATCCTTTCTGTATTTTAGGAGGAAGAGGATGGAGACAAAGAGACTTGAAGTAACCGCAGAAGGCAAAAAAGTATATGATATTGTAATTGAAGACAGCTTTACAAGGCTGGTAGAAGAGCTTTCTGCTTTTGATATAAAGAATCGTAAACTTTGTATTGTCACAGAAAGACAGGTGGCTTCTTACTATCTTGAAGAAGTACAGCATATTTTAGAGGGACAGTGTGCAAAGCTGGAAGTATATATTTTTAAAGAAGGAGAGGCAAGTAAGAATTTATCAACAGTAGATAGCTTATATGAATTTCTTATTATCCATGAATTTGACAGAAAGGATATGCTTCTTGCACTTGGTGGAGGCGTAACTGGTGATTTAACAGGTTTTGCAGCAGCTACTTATCTTAGAGGAATTGATTTCGTACAAATTCCTACCAGCCTTTTAGCACAGGTAGATAGTAGTATCGGAGGAAAAACAGGTGTAGACTATCATGCATATAAAAATATGGTTGGAGCATTCTATATGCCAAAGCTTGTATATATCAACGTAAATACTGTGAAAACACTTTCAGAACGTCAGTATCACAGTGGCTTAGGAGAAGTCATCAAACATGGACTGATTCGTGATAAGGCATATTTTGAATGGATGAAGAAGAATAGAGAGGCAGTTGTAAAAAGAGAAGATGGGGCACTGGCACATATGATAGAGGGAAGCTGCCTTATTAAAAGAGCGGTAGTGGAAGAGGATCCGAAGGAACATGGGGTTCGTGCAACACTTAATTTTGGACATACCCTCGGACATTCTATTGAAAAGCTGATGAATTTCTCTCTGACACATGGAGAATGCGTGGCAATTGGTTCTCTTCTTGCGGCAGATATTTCCTGTAAGAGAGGATATATCTGCGCTGAGGAGAATGAAGAAATCAAAAAAGTGTATGAGTATTTCGATTTTCCGGTATTACCCGAAAAACTCAGCATAGAAGATATTGTAAGAGAAACAAGACATGATAAAAAAATGGAACATGGAAAGATTAAATTTATCCTTTTGGATAAGGTTGGAGAAGCAGCAATTTATCAGGATGTAACTCCAGAGGAAATGCTTGAAGTCCTGAAATAATAGGAGGAAAAATTAGAATGGGGAAAAAGGCAAAACCAGCAGCGGTGTTTTTACTCTTGTTACTGTTTGATCAGCTTACAAAATTGTGGGCAGTTAAAGTGTTAAAACCAATAGGAAGTATTCCGGTTATACGAAATGTGCTGGAAATTTATTACGTGGAAAACAGAGGAGCGGCCTTTGGTATTATGCAAAACAAACAGTGGTTTTTTCTGCTCATTACTCTGGCAGTATTAGCGGGACTACTATGGGTTTTCGGGAAGATTCCTGAAGAGAAGCATTTTGTACCATTAAAAATATGTCTGTATTTTGTGGGAGCAGGTGCTGTTGGCAATATGATAGACAGAATTTTTCGAAAATATGTTGTAGATTTTATTTATTTTAGTCTGATTAACTTTCCTGTGTTTAATGTGGCGGATATTTATGTGACGACAGCAGCGTTTTTACTTGTTATCCTGATTTTATTTTTCTATCAGGAAGAGGACTTTGACAGGGTTTTTTCTAAAAAAAGAGAACAGGAATAGGCAGGTAATATACAGATGGTAAAAAGAGATGGATTATCAGGAATAAAAAAAGTAATAGAGAAAGATATACAACAACAGGAAAGACAGAAGATGCAGAATCAGGAACAAAAATATTGTTACACGGTCATGGAAGAACAGGAAGGGATACGCCTTGACCAGTTTTTAGCAGGAGAATTAAAAGAACATTCCAGGTCCTATATCCAAAAGTTAATAAAAGAAGGTCAGGTGACGGTAGGAGAGAAAAAGGAAAAACCAGGGTATCGTCTTAAAGTAGAGGATGCAGTTACTATCAGTGTTCCGCCATTAAAAGAATTAGAAGTCCTTCCTGAGAAAATGGAATTGGACATTATTTATGAGGATGAGGATGTGATCCTTATAAACAAGCCAAAAGATATGGTTGTACATCCTTGTCCGGGACGATATACAGGAACATTAGTTAATGGACTGCTTTATCACTGCAGGGATAATCTCTCTGGAATTAACGGAGTGCTTCGACCGGGAATTGTTCATCGTATTGATAAAGACACGACGGGGGTTCTCGTTGTATGTAAAAATGATATGGCACATAAAAGTCTGGCAGAGCAGTTAAAAGAGCATTCTATTACAAGAAAATATGAGGCACTCGTTTATAACAATTTTACTCAGGAAGAAGGAACAGTAGATGCACCGATAGGAAGAAGCCCCATTGACAGAAAGAAGATGGCCATAGAGCCAAAGAATGGAAAGCATGCTGTTACACATTACAGAGTGATTAGTCATTTAAATCACCAGTTTAACCATATTGAATGTCAGTTAGAGACCGGAAGAACCCATCAGATTCGCGTGCATATGGCAAGTATAAAGCATCCGCTATTAGGGGATACGATTTATGGTCCTAAGAATGCGATGGGACTTGCCGGGCAGTGTCTTCATGCCAGAGTTCTTGGATTTATTCATCCAAGAACTGGAAAGTATGTAGAGTTTGAATCCCCCCTTCCAGAGTACTTTCAAAAGCTTCTTGAAAAATATTCATAAAAGATTAAAAAATTTAGAACACACTCTGGGAAGGAATATAAAAGATTTTAAAAAATATTTGCAAAAAGAACTTTACAAAGAAACAATAATATGCTAGTCTATCAAAGATGCTTTTTGCTAGAACCTTTGCCAGGGTATGGAGTCTCCGACCTTATCTTCGTAAAGGTGATTATAATAATAGGAGGAATTGTAACATGATTACAAAGGAAATGAAACAGGAAATTATGACAAAATATGCAAGAACAGAAGGAGATACAGGTTCACCTGAGGTACAGGTAGCACTTCTTACAGCAAGAATCAACGACCTTCAGAACCACTTCAAAGCAAATCCTAAGGATCATCATTCAAGACGTGGTCTTTTAAAGATGGTTGGTCAGAGAAGAAACCTTCTTGCATACTTAAAAGGTAAAGATATCGAACGTTACAGAACCTTAATCGAACAGTTAGGTTTAAGAAAATAATATATGTACTCTTAGAATCTAGGTCTACCGCCAAGGCAGGTATAAAGGATTCCAGGAATACATTGATTCTGGAGAAAGGATGCTGCGGCATCCTTTCTTTCGTTAAAAGAGAAATGAGGTTTTCTATGCGTAAAATTATAATTCGTGTTGCAATAGTTGTTGTAATCTTATTAGCTGGAACAGGAATCTTTCAGTGGCATAACTATCAGCAGAAGTTAGGATACCGTAAGGAAGCATTGCTTTATTTTAAAGAAGAAGATTATTCTAAAACGATTTCTTATCTTGAAAAGGCATTAAAACTTCACTCTGCATTTGCTGGTAAGCTGGATTTGGATATGACTTGCTATCTTGCAGAAAGTCATTATCAGTTAAAAGATTATGATAAAGCAGAGAAAATATACAATAAACTCATAAATAATGACAGCAAAAATGCACAATATTATATATTAAAGGGCGAATGTGTAGCAAAGTCCGGTGATGTAGAGACTGCAGTAAAAGTCTACGAGCAGGGATGGAATCATACACAGGATACAGATTTTTTAGAGAAAATCTGTGAGATATATGTAGACCAGAAAGATTATGATAATGCTTTGGTTTATATTCAAAAAGGAATTGAGCAGGGCGGTGAATCTAAAGCATCATTTATGTATGGAAAGATTGTTATTTATGAGAAAGCGCAGGAGTATGATAAGGCATATGAAGCTGCAAAAAAATATGTAGAGCTATATCCAGATGATGAGGCTGGAAAGAAGGAATATACCTTTTTATCGACAAGGATTTAAATAACATTTTTAAGAAAATCTTACAGAGAATTTTGCTGTAGCCCAAGCGCTGTTATATTGACAGTGTATATAAAAAATGGTAAAATAATGAGTACTAAAGGAACAAGGGGAGGTATGAATGCAGGGTATAATACTAACCGAATGCATCAGCCAGCAGCACAGTATCCTGTTTTCTTTAGCTATTATTTAATTTATATTACCCTATTAAGAAAAGGAGAAATAACTATGGTATCACAGAAAGTTACAATCAACAACCCACAGGGACTTCACATGAGACCGGCAGGAGTATTCGCTAAAGGAATGGCTAAGTTTGATAGCGATGTTACAATTAACTTCAACGGAAAAGCAACAAACGGAAAGAGCCTTCTTAACATTATCGGTGCTTGCATCAAATGTGGTTCTGAAGTAGAAATCCAGTGTGATGGACCAGACGAAGAAGAAGCATTAAAGACTGCTATCGAGATGATTGAATCCGGTTTAGGAGAATAATTGTAATTCAAAGTTTGAGGTGAAGATAATGTATACTGGTATTGGTGCATCAGCAGGAATCGGAATTGGTTCCGCTGTTATTGTAAAAGAGCCTTCCCTTGCGTATGATAATAAAGCAGTCAGTGATGTTGACGCTGAAAAACAGAGATTAACAGAAGCCCTTGACAAGTGTATTGCAAAAACACAGGCAATGGCCGATGATATGAAGGAAAGAGTAGGGGAGAAAGAAGCAGAGATTCTGGAAGGGCATGTCCTTCTTCTTATGGATCCAGAGATGACTGGGCAGATGGAGACAAGCATTGCAGATGATAAGATGTGTGCAGAAGCAGCAGTAGAGAAAATCTGCGATTATTATATGCAGATGTTTTCATCTATTGATGATGAGATGTTTCAGCAGAGAGCAACAGATGTATGTGATATAAAGACTAGATTATTGAAGATACTTCTGGATGTAGAAGATGTAGATCTGGCAAATGTACCAGAGGGAACAATTCTCGTAGCAGAAGATTTAACACCATCTATGACTGCAGGTATTAATCCTAAGAATGTGACAGGTATCCTTACAGAAGTTGGTGGAAAGACTTCCCACTCAGCGATTCTTGCACGGGCTCTTGAAATTCCGGCTGTACTCAGTATACCGGGAATCACAGAAAAGGTTTCCAATGGAGATAAGGTTGTTTTAGATGGTTCAGAAGGTCAGGTATACATTAATCCTGATGAGAATCTTCAGGCAGAGTATGAACAGAAACGAGTAGCATACTTAGAAGAAAAGGCTGCCCTTGCTCAGTTTGTTGGCAAGGAGACTACAACTGCTGACGGTGTTAAGGTTGAACTTTGTGCAAATATTGGTAAACCAGAAGATGCACTGAAGGTAGTAGAGTGCGATGGAGAAGGAATTGGATTATTCCGTACAGAGTTCCTTTTCATGGATCGTCCTCAGATTCCTACAGAGGAAGAGCAGTTTGCAGCATATAAGAAAGTAGCCGAAACTTTAGAGGGCAAACCAGTTATCATTCGTACATTGGATGTAGGTGGAGATAAAGAGATTCCTTATCTTGCTCTTGAGAAAGAGGAGAATCCATTCCTCGGTTTCCGTGCAATTCGTTTATGCTTAAAGAGAGAAGATTTATATCGTCCTCAGTTAAAGGCATTACTTCGTGCAAGTGCATACGGAGATATCCGTATCATGGTTCCTATGGTTACATGCTTAGATGAGCTTCGTGCAGTGAAGAACATGATTGCAGAACTGAAAGAGGAACTGAAGGCAGAAGGTGTTGCATATGATGAAAACATTAAGGTTGGTATCATGATAGAAACACCTGCTGCAAGCTTAATGGCAGACGTTTTTGCAAAAGAAGCAGATTTCTTTAGTATCGGTACAAACGATCTTACAGGATATACTATGGCAGTAGACAGAGGTAATGCAGAAGTGGCATATCTCTATTCTGCTTATAACCCAGCAGTTCTTCGTTCAATTGAGCGTGTAATCAAAGCTGGACGAGCAGAGGGAATCATGGTTGGTATGTGTGGAGAAGCAGCTGCAGATCCATTACTTGCTCCATTATTAATTTCCTTTGGAATGAATGAATTCAGTGTAAGTGCTACTTCTATCTTAGCAACCAGAAAGGGAATCTCTCTCTGGACAAAAGAAGAAGCAGATGCTGTTGCAGCGAAAGCAATGTCTATGACAACAGAAGCAGAAGTTGAGACATATCTTAAGAGCGTTGCAAAACATTAATAGCAAAGAATAGCAGGAGAGTATCTTGTACTTAACTGCATTAAGATAAAAGGGTGTTGAGAGACACCCTTTTGTTTTGCAAAGATTTATCTTTATGATATAAATAAAAAGAAATAGAGGAAAGTAGAAGGAAAGGAGGAAGAGAAGTGCCAGGTATATTTAACAAAGAACAGGAAGAGGCAATTACCCATAAAGAGGGGCCGTTAATGGTTCTTGCCGGACCTGGTTCAGGAAAGACTCTTGTAATCACTTATCGTGTAAAATGGCTTATTGAAAATGCAGGGGTTCATCCATCAAATATTTTAGTTATTACATTTACAAGAGCGGCAGCAGAGGAGATGAAAAAGCGCTTTTTGGCGTTTAATGGAATGGAAAATGCACCGGTGGCCTTTGGCACTTTTCATTCTATCTTTTTTATGATTCTTCGTTATGCCTATCGTTATACCACTGGAAATATTATCAGGGAAGATGTAAAACGTCGTTATATTAAAGAAATGACAGAGAATATGGAACTTGAAATAGAAGATGAGAATGAATTTCTTTCAGGTATTATTAATGAAATTAGTTATGTAAAAGGAGAGATGATACCTCTGTCCTATTACCATAGTAGTAATTGTTCTGATGAACTGTTTGCTCAGATTTATGAAGGTTATGAGAAGCGGCTTCGTGAGGAGAATCTTATTGATTTTGATGATATGCTGGTTTTTTGTTATGAACTTTTAAAAGAGAGAAAAGACATTCTTGCCATGTGGCAGCAGAAGTTTCAGTATATATTAATTGATGAGTTTCAGGATATTAATAAAGTACAGTATGAGATTGTCCGGATGTTAGCAGGAAAAGGAGAGCATCTTTTTATCGTTGGGGATGACGATCAGTCAATTTACCGGTTTCGCGGAGCAAGACCGGAAATTATGCTTGGATTTGAAAAAGATTATCCTGATACGAAAAAAGTGATTTTGAATACCAATTATCGTTGTAGTGCGGAAATTGTGGATAGTGCAGAATGTTTGATTAGTCATAATACAAAGCGTTTTCCTAAAAATATGCATGCAGCTAGAGGAGAAAGAGTTCCAATTACATTTCGCTATTTAAAAGACGCTGGGGAAGAATGTACGGATATTTTAAAGGGAATACGTTTTTATCATAAAAAAGGAATACCATTAGAAGAGATGGCTGTTATTTTTCGTACGAATACACAACCAAGACTTCTTGTTGGGCGTTTAATGGAATATAATATTCCATTTCAGATGAGAGATGTGATTCCTAATATATTTGATCATTGGATAGCAAGAAATATACTAACCTATATAAAGATTGCGATGGGAAACCGAGACCGAAAACTTTTTTTACAGATAATGAATCGGCCGAAACGTTATATTTCAAGAAGTATGATTACAGATTCCCAGATAGATTTAAAAAAGCTAAAACAGCAGACTTTCGGAAAAAAATGGCTTTATGAAAAAGTTGATAAACTGGAGATGGATTTATGTCTGCTTCGAAAAATGGAACCATATGCGGCGATTCAGTATATTCGCAATGGTATTGGATATGAAGATTATATGAATGAATACGCACAGTTTCGAAAAATGAATCCCGATGATCTGGAAGAAGTTCTGAATCAGATTCAGGAGAGTGCGAAAGAATATCATAGTTTTGAAGAATGGTTTGCTTACATAGATTCTTATGGAGAAGAGTTAAAAAAACAGATAGAGGCAGGAAGACAGAGACAAAAAAGTGGAGTAACACTTACGACGATGCACAGCTCAAAAGGGCTTGAGTATGAAGTCGTTTTTGTCATGGATATTAATGAGGGAGTAACCCCACATAAGAAAGCGGTAAAAGATGCAGACCTGGAGGAAGAAAGACGATTATTTTATGTTGCTGTTACAAGGGCAAAGACATATCTTTTTCTTTATTCAGTAAAAGAACTTTATCAGAAAGATGCGCAAATATCCCGCTATATCGGGGAACTCCGTTATGACAAAAAGAAGTTTCAAAAAGGAAAAAGAGTTGTACATAAAAATATTGGTAAGGGAACGATTCTTGAACTAAAAGAAGATAAAATAAAAATAAAGTTTGATAATAGTAGGAAACCAAGACTCTTTTCGATAAAATATCTGATGGAGCAGGGACTTTTAGATTTAGAATAACTGTTTATGGTGATTCTGTAAATTATATAGATTTTAAAAATAATGATAACTTTCCATCCGTTGATGTAGCCCGTTACACCGTCCTCATTTAGGCGAAATCTCCCACAAATTGTGATACACCTCTTGTAGAAAGTATTTTTCAAGCACATTCTAGATAAAATCTTTGTAAAATACATTGAAAGACTTTTTTAAGATGGAATAATAGGGACAAATACGGTAACTTATGGTAGAATGAAGCGATAAATATTACAGGAGGTAACAAGTAAAAATGTTAATTGAAATGTTAAAAGTAATCCTGCTTGGAATTGTGGAAGGAATCACGGAATGGCTTCCTATCAGTTCCACAGGACATATGATTCTGGTGGATGAATTCATTAAGTTGAATGTATCCAAAGACTTTAAGGAGATGTTCTTAGTAGTCATCCAGCTTGGCGCGATTCTTGCGGTATGTGTGATTTATTTCCACAAGCTGAATCCATTTAGTCCAAAGAAGTCTGCAAGGGAAAAGAGAGAAACCTTTGATATATGGGGAAAGGTAATTGTGGGATGCCTTCCGGCAGCAGTAATTGGCCTTGCCTTTAACGATAAAATTGATGCACTTTTTTACAATGCACCAACCGTAGCTTTTACGTTGATTTTATACGGTATTTTATTTATTATCGTTGAGAACTATAATAAGCACAGAGAACCACAGGTAAGAGATTTATCTGATTTAACATATAAGATTGCATTGATTATTGGATGCTTCCAGGTGCTTGCTCTTATTCCAGGTACATCCCGTTCCGGGGCAACAATTATCGGAGCGATGATTCTTGGAACATCCCGTTTTGTGGCAGCAGAGTATTCTTTCTTCTTATCCATTCCGGTTATGTTTGGCGCAAGCTTCCTAAAACTTGTAAAATATGGTTTCCATTATACAGGAATGGAAGTAGCTATTCTCGTAGTTGGTATGTTTGTAGCTTTTGTTGTTTCTATCATAGCAATTAAGTTCTTATTAGGATATATTAAGAAAAATGACTTTAAGGCATTTGGCGTATATCGTATTGTTTTAGGTATCGTTGTTGCTGCCTATTTCCTTTTCATTAAATAAAGATATGGAAAGATATACTGTAAGTTAGAGTGCATTTGAAAATCGAAAAATAATCTGTATGCTTAATTGAGGTATATTTTACTTTTATTTAGACGAAGTTGCATGTAACTGGTGACATACATTTTGTAGAAAGTTTTTTCAAGTATACTCCAGAGAGGATAAATTAGAATGAAGAGAAGAACACCAATCACACAATATTGCCATGAACGGATAAAGCAGATGATAAAGAATCCCTTTCTTTGCATCGATGCAACGGCAGGAACAGGAAAGGATACCACTTTTTTGGCTGCTCTTGTAGGAGAAAAGGGCAGAGTGATTTCTATGGATATTCAGGAAATGGCGATAGAGCAGACAAAGCTACGTCTAGCAAAGGAACAGCTTTCTGACAGGGTGGAAGTTGTCTTGGACAGTCATGCACATATGGATAGATATGCCAAAGAAGGAAGTGTTTCTCTGATCGTGTTTAATCTCGGTTATCTTCCTGGCGGGGATCATAGTCTTTCCACAAAGGCAGAAACAACAATCAAAGCTCTGGAAAAGGGACTGGCTCTGCTTTGCGAGGGTGGCATGATTTCCCTGCTTATTTACAGCGGAGGAGATAGTGGCTTTGAGGAGAAAAATCAGGTACTTGCCTGGCTTCGGGAGCTGAGGGATGATAAATATACTGTACTTGTGGAAACTTTTTATAATAAGCCAAATAATCCGCCATTGCCGGTTTATATTTTAAAGAATGAAATGGCATAAAAAATGAAAGTGTGTTTAATACATGTACAGGAATATTTTTTATGTATATTGAGAAAAAGATTTATTCTGTAAAATGAAATATCTATATATCGACACAGCAGATTTTGTGATAAAATAAAAAATACATTGCTAAAATGATTACAGAGGTATTTTGAAGCGAAGAATTTCGGCTTCTTAGTTGAAAAATTTCGCTTTGCTATGTGTTCTTGGAAGTTTTCTATGCTTGGTTTTGTATAAAAGATTTCCGAGAGTACATCATTTTTAGAAGGAGGAAAAGAGATGGAGATGATAAAAGAAACAGCGAAAGTTGTTCGTCAGCAGCAGATTGACGAGGGGATATTCGACATGGAATTATCCTTCCCTAAGGGGGCAGCGTTAGCAAAGCCAGGACAGTTTATTGCAATGTACTGCAATGACAAGAGTAAGCTTTTACCTCGTCCAATCAGTATTTGTGGTATTAATAAAGAAGAGGGAACATTAAGAGTAGTTTACCGTGTTGCCGGAGAGGGAACAAGGGAATTTTCCGAGATGAAAGCGGGAGATACTTTAGAAGTTATGGGGCCTCTTGGCAATGGATTTACTTTAAAAGAGGAAAAGGCAATTATCATCGGTGGTGGTATCGGAATTCCTCCAATGTTAGAGCTTGCCAAGCAGCTTAATGCAGAAAAAACAGTGGTACTTGGCTACAGAACTTCCACTTTCTTAAAAGAAGAATTTGAAGCGGTTTGTGATGTAAAAGTTGCAACGGAAGACGGAAGTCAGGGAGCAAAGGGAACCGTTATTGATGCCATTAAAAAATATGGTGTTGAAGGAAAAGTAATCTATGCCTGTGGTCCGATGCCAATGTTAAAAGCTCTCGCAGCTTATGCCGAAGAACACGGAATGGAAGCGCAGATTTCCTTAGAAGAGAGAATGGCATGTGGAATCGGTGCCTGTCTTGGATGTATCTGCAAGACAAAGGAAAAAGACCATCACACAAACGTAAATAATACCAGAATCTGCAAAGATGGTCCGGTATTTGATGCAAAGGAGGTAGTATTCGCATGAATTTAGAAGTAACATTAGCTGGAAAGACATTTAAAAATCCTGTGACAACTGCCTCAGGAACTTTTGGTTCCGGTGCAGAATATGAACAGTTTGTAGACCTTGCAGCACTTGGTGCAGTTACAACAAAAGGTGTGGCAAATGTACCGTGGGAAGGGAATCCAACTCCTCGTGTGGCAGAAACTTATGGCGGAATGCTGAATGCAGTCGGATTACAGAATCCAGGAATCGATTTATTCTGTAAGAGAGATATCCCTCATTTAAAAGAAAAGGGAGCGTCTATTATCGTCAACGTATGCGGAAGAAGTACTTCTGATTATGTGGAAGTTGTAGAACGTCTTGCAGATGAGCCAGTTGATTTATTAGAGATTAACGTTTCCTGCCCGAATGTAAAAGAGGGTGGAATTGCTTTTGGTCAAAATCCGGATGCTTTATATGAGATTACGAAGGCGATTAAGGCAAAGGCAAAACAGCCAATCGTTATGAAGTTAAGCCCAAATGTTACAGACATTACAGAAATGGCAAAGGCAGCAGAAGCCGGCGGAAGTGATGCACTTTCTCTTATCAATACGATTACAGGAATGAAGATTGACATTCACAGACGTAAGTTTGTACTTGCCAATAAGACAGGTGGTATGTCCGGTCCTGCAATCAAGCCAGTTGCTGTCCGTATGGTCTATCAGGTAAGTCACGCATGTAAGCTTCCAATCATTGGAATGGGCGGCATTCTCACAGGAGAAGATGCCATCGAGATGATGATGGCAGGTGCGACAATGGTTTCTGTCGGAACAGCGAACTTCCATAATCCTCGTGCGACAATGGAAGTATTAGACGGAATCAAGGCCTACATGGAAAGATATCATATTGAGGATATTAACGAGATTATCGGATGTATTGATTAAAATATATACTTATAAGAAAACAATTTTGTTAATATGTATTCGTACGTAAATTTATTATATGATTTATGCTGGATACTTATAAGAAAGTATATTTATATAATAGATTTTCCAGGTGAGTTGAAAATACAAATAAACTGTGTTAGAATCAAAACAACTGAATGTATTCTTGGAATATGGTATTTGGAATATAGTATAAAGTAAAATTTCGAGAATACATAGAAATCAAAAGGATAAATCGGAGGTTGTTATGGAACAATACAAAAAAGAGTTTATAGAATTTATGATTGACTGCAACGTACTGAAGTTTGGAGACTTCGTAACAAAGAGTGGAAGAAAGACTCCGTTTTTTGTGAATACGGGATTTTATCGTACCGGTTCCCAGTTAAAAAGATTAGGTGAATATTATGCACAGGCAATTCATGATCATTTCGGTTTTGATTTTGATGTATTATTTGGACCTGCTTATAAGGGAATCCCATTAAGCGTTGCCGCAACAATCGCAATCTCGGAGAAGTATGATAAAGATATTCGTTACTGCAGTAACCGTAAAGAAGTAAAAGACCATGGAGATAAAGGAATCCTTCTTGGAAGTCCAATTCAGGATGGGGATAAGGTTATCATTATTGAGGATGTTACTACAGCAGGTACTTCTATTCAGGAAACACTTCCGATTATTAAGGCACAGGGTGATGTGAAAGTCGGCGGCTTAGTTGTTTCTGTTGACCGTATGGAAAGAGGTCAGGGAGAGAAGAGTGCTCTTACAGAAATCAGTGAAAAGTACGGCATGAAGACGACCGCAATCGTTACAATGGCAGAAGTTGTAGAACATCTTTACAACAAACCATACAAAGGAAAAGTTATCATCGATGATAAATTAAAAGCAGCAATTGACGCATATTATGACCAGTATGGAGTAAAGTAGTATTCTGACAGGAGATTTGTATGAACGAAAAAATTTTTAAAACATTGGGACAGATTGGTGCTGCCGGAATTGTTGTGGGAATTATCACAGCAATTGTGGGAGTCAGTGTTGGTGTGATTTCTATTGTCAGTGGAGCAAGAGCCCTTAAGTTAAAAGGGAAAATAATGATTTAAAAATGATGGGAACCGGTTTATATACCGGTTCCTTAAAATGTATTATAGGAAGTAAAAAATAAAAAGAATTGAAGCAAGAATAATTAAAGGAAAAAGGCTGGGAAAGGAATGAATGAAAACAGAAAGAAGTTAGGGTCTCTGAGCCTTTTATTATTGATTTTATATGCCTGTGTCGTGATATATTTTGTCTTATTTAGCGACCGGCTTGGACGGGGTGACGGCTATAGTACATATCGCTATAATTTAGTTCCTTTCGAGGAAATCCGCCGCTTTATCATATACAGGAATTATGTTTCTGTCGGAGCATTTTTGTTAAACTTATTTGGTAATCTGCTTGTATTTTTCCCGATAGGTTTTTTAGTTCCGATATGGAGATTGGAGAAAACCGGTTGTGTCCGGATTATTATATACTCTTTTTTATTTAGTCTTTGCATTGAGACATTACAGCTTGTCACAAAAGTAGGTGTGTTCGATGTGGATGATTTGATGATGAATACGGTTGGTGGGCTCATTGGCTGGATCAGCTATTGTATTACCAGACTTATTTATCACAGATGGAAGGCAGCAGGTAAAAAAGAAAGAATAGAGAAAGATAAAAAGTGAAAAAATAAGAGAAAAGAGAAAAGAGAAAGGAAAGACCGAAGTATGAATACAAGAAATATTTCCTTTTCTGAGAAAAAGGTTTCAAAGAATGCCGTAATTACGTTAGTTATGGGAATTGTCATTTTAATAGGTTTTGCTGTTTTAACAATATTGTCTATCGTGACAGGTGGAGGATTGAATGCTATTGGGGGATTAATCGGATGTATCTTTATGATTCTTGCATTTTTCTGTGTTCTCTGGGGCGTGATGAGCTATGATGATGCGAAGACCAGTCAGAAGTATAAAATATCAGGAATTTGTATTAACATCGTGGCAATTTTTATTGGGATTACCTTTATAATGATGTGATGACAATTATGCAAAAGTGTAGAAAGAGAGGATGATATATCTTATATGGATTATAGAGAGTTATTTAAAGAAAGTAATAAAGAAGTAGAAGAGAGATTTCTACTGACGAAGGAAAGAATCGGAGAGATTGCTGCCGGAGAGGAAAACGGCATGAAGGAACAGCTTCACAGCTATTTTAAGAAGACTGCACAGCTTTTAGAAAAATGTGCGGCAGATTTCCTATGCATTTCTTCCGATGAAAGGAAAACATACTCTTTTGAGCAGCTGAAAAGTGAAAACGAATTATTTTATCAGGATATTTTACCTCAGAATTACGAAAAGTCTTTTGCTAATCCAGCATTTGCAGTACGGGAATTAGGAGAAGAGTTTGGTCGGATTCTGAGTTTTTTATATACAGAATTACGTTCGCAGAGAGCTTTTGTTTTTGAACAGAATCTGGAAAAGATTACTATTTTAAATGAGCTGTTCTTAGAGATTTACTGCATGTTTGAGGAGGAAGAGGTAAGTTATAAGCAGGTGAAAGATACCATTTACTGGTTTCTTTATGACTATGCAGATGACTGGGCAGGATATCGTGTAAGAGAGCTGGTTGATCCGACGCTTGATTTTGCAACTTCTATTATCATGGATTCTGATTTAAACGATTTGAGATACCTGTATTCTTATGGGGATTATATTTCGGAAGTAGAACTGAAAACAGCAGAGTTTTTAAATGGTCTTTCCGAAGAAGAAATCGCTCAAATTGCGTCAACATTTACAGAAGGATATCGAAGAGGTTTTGAATTAAAAGGTGTCGACATTACAAAGAAAGATACCGTAAATATTCGTTATCCAATTGGCTTTGAGAGAGTTATTCGTGCGGCAATCACACAGTTCGCGGATATAGGATTAAAGCCAGTTATTTACAGAGAGGCATTAAATACGTTAAATAAACGGCAAAACCTCCGTATTGGATACATTTCCTCTGATCCAAATCCACAGTATGGTTATGACCACCGTTTTGACAATGCGATTTATCTTGATAAGCGTATGGTTGACCGCAAGATAAGCTGTATGAGAAAGGCATATGAGGAGTATGAACAGGAAGCAGCAGGATTTGCAGGTCCAGCATGTTTTGAAGTGTTTGGAGAAGAGCCATTTGAACCGGTCAATAAGCCAGAAAGTTACCGTTTAAGTGAGCGCCAGCAGGGGCTTTCTGTAGAGTATTCTTCCATATCTAACGAACTTATGAATGAATTTATCAATCAGGAGGAGAGAAGTTTTACGATTATTGCCTATCCGGTTCCATCAATCGGTGAGAAGTTCCCGGAAATCTTCGAGGAAATCCGTAAGGTAAACACATTAGATAACGAGCTGTACAAAGGCATTCAGCAAAATATCATCAATGTGCTTGACCAGGCGGAGTCCGTACACATCATGGGTCGAGGAAAGAACATGACAAATCTTACGGTTGCTCTTTGTGACTTAAAAGATGCACAGAAAGAGACAAAGTTTGAGAACTGCCTTGCAGATGTAAATATTCCAGTCGGTGAAGTATTTACTTCTCCGAAATTAAAAGGAACAAATGGACTTTTACATGTGACAGAAGTATACTTAAACGGACTTTGTTATAAAGATTTAAAGATTACTTTTAAAGACGGTATGGTAGATGACTATGAGTGTGCAAACTTCCCTGACAAAGAAGATGGACGTAAGTTTATTAAGGAGAATCTTTTATACAACAGAGAGACTCTTCCAATGGGAGAGTGTGCGATTGGAACAAACACAACAGCTTATGTGATGGCTGCAAAATATGATATTATGAAGAAATTACCAATTCTCATTGCAGAGAAAATGGGACCACATATCGCCATTGGTGACACCTGCTACTCTTACTGCGAAGATGTCCGTGTGTATAACCCAGATGGCAAAGAAATCGTAGCTAAAGAAAATGAATGTTCTGCCCTTAGAAAAGAAGATCCAAAGAAAGCATACTTTAACTGTCATACAGATATTACAATTCCTTATGAGGAACTTTCGAGAATTGCGGCAGTGACAGCACAGACAGTTGAAGTTCCGATTATGAATGATGTAGCAGAGGAACGTGTGGAGATTCCGATTTTGTTAGACGGAAGATTTGTGTTAGAAGGAACATTAAAGTTAAATGAGCCTTTTGAGGGATAAAGCGTATTTTTAAGTATGCTTCATGCAGAGTAGACATTAAGTTATACCGAAAAATAAATTCAAATTATTGGAAAATACAATCTTTGCAAGTGGAAATCAAGTAGGAATAGAGTGATTTTTGCAGAGATAAATAAAAATAAAGTGAGGAGAGACAGATGAAGTTAGTAATCAAAAATGGTCGCATCATGGACCCGGCTTCCGGAAGAGATGAAGTGACCAATATCTGGGTAGAAGACGGAAAGATTATCGGGTTTGGAGAACATCCAGAATGGGAAGAGGGAGCAGAGACAGTGAACGCAGATGGATGTGTTGTTGCACCAGGTCTTGTCGATGTTCATGTCCATTTCCGCGATCCGGGTCTTACTTATAAAGAAGACTTAGAAACAGGAAGTTGTGCAGCTGCCGCCGGAGGATTTACGACAGTTGTCTGCATGGCAAATACGAAGCCGATTGTGGATACCCCAGAAGTTCTTAAAGATATTTTAGAAAGGGCAAAAAGCCTTCCAATCCACGTAAAACAGGCTTCTGCAGTTTCAAAGAACTTTGAAGGAAAAGAGTTAGTAGACTTTGACGCCATGGTTGAGGCAGGTACCTGCGGATTTACTGATGATGGAATTCCGCTGACAGATGCCGGATTTATTAAAAAGGCGATGGAAGCGGCAGCAAAAGTAGATATGCCGATTTCTCTTCATGAGGAAGATCCGACACTTAACGAAGTAAATGGAGTAAACAAAGGCATTATTTCTGATAAGATGGGCATTGGCGGGGCACCGGCAATTTCTGAAGATGTCATGGTTGCCAGAGATGTGATGCTTGCCCTTGAGACAGGAGCTAAAGTAGATATTCAGCATATTTCTTCCGGACGTTCGGTTGACTTAGTTCGCTTTGCAAAGAAGAAAGGCGCAAAAGTATTTGCGGAAGCAACGCCGCATCATTTTACATTAACAGAAGAAGATGTGCCAAATTATGGAACGATGGCAAAGATGAATCCACCGCTTCGTACCGAGTGGGACAGAACAAAGATTATTGAAGGATTAGCAGACGGAACGATTGATATGATCGCAACCGACCATGCCCCTCATGCCATCGAAGAAAAAGAAAGAGAATTTACAAAGGCTCCAAGTGGAATCATTGGTCTTGAAACATCCCTTTCCCTTGGAATTACCAGTCTTGTAAAAAGAGGCTATCTTACAATGATGCAGCTTCTTGAAAAGATGACAGTAAATCCGGCAAAACTTTACAAATTTGACTGTGGAACTTTAACAGAAGGGAAAACAGCAGATATTGTTATTTTTGCACCAGATGAAGTTCGAACTGTGGAATCCTTCGAATCAAAGGCGGAAAATTCTCCATTTCTTGGTGCACAGTTATATGGAAAAGTGAAATATACCATCTGTGATGGTAAAGTTGTATATCGCGGCTAACAATAATTGTGTTGTTTTTTGGCATATCGTGAGTGTACATCTGAAAAAATTTATGCTAGAATGAAAAAGATATCAGTACAATTCTGGAGGAAGTTATGATTAATCAGTTAGTAAAAGGAATCAAAGAAAAAGACGCACCTATCGTTGTTGGTCTTGACCCAATGCTTTCTTATGTGCCAGAACATCTTGTAAAAGATGCATTTGCCGCATACGGAGAGACATTAGAAGGTGCCTGCGAAGCAATCTGGCAGTTCAATAAGGGCATCATTGATGCAACTTATGACCTGATTCCAGCAGTGAAGCCACAGGTTGCCATGTATGAGCAATTTGGTGTTGAGGGATTAAAAGCCTTCAAAAAGACATGTGACTACGCGAAGAGTAAAGGTCTTGTTATCATCGGAGATATCAAGAGAGGAGACATCGGTTCTACTTCAGAAGCCTATGCAATCGGACATCTTGGAACGGTAAAGATTGGTGAGCATGTATACTCCCCATTTACAGAAGACTTTGTAACCGTAAATCCATATCTTGGTTCTGACGGTGTAAAGCCTTTCTTAAAAGTATGTAAAGAACATAACAAGGGAGCATTTATTCTTGTAAAGACATCCAATCCATCAAGTGGAGAATTCCAAGATAGAGAGATTGACGGAAGGCCTCTTTATGAAATCGTTGCCGAGAAGGTAGCAGAGTGGGGCGAAGATGTTATGGGTGAAGACTACAGCTACGTTGGAGCAGTAGTTGGAGCAACATATCCAGAGATGGGAGCAGCTCTTCGTAAGATTATGCCAAAGAATTATATTCTTGTACCGGGATATGGTGCACAGGGTGGAAAAGGTAAGGACTTAGCACCATTCTTTAATGAAGATGGGCTTGGAGCTATCGTAAATTCCAGCCGTGGAATTATTTGTGCTTACCAGAAAGCCCCTTACAAAGAGAAGTTTAGTCCAGTGGACTATGCAGATGCCAGCCGCCAGGCAGTTCTTGATATGAAGGAAGATTTAAAGAACGCTTTTGTAAAATAAGTAGAATCATTATAATTTCGCGAGTTATTTACAAACAATTCACCATAAAGTGTATTCTCAAAGTCTTCACCATAAAGGGGATATATCATAAAAATACCATAGGATGAAGATAGATGTTAATTAAGCGGATATAGCGGGACAGCGAGAATACATATCAAATCAAAAAGGAGAGCTAACAATGGCTAAAGTAGGTATTGTAATGGGCAGCGATTCAGATATGCCAATCATGGCGAAGGCTGCCGATGTACTCAAGGAACTTGGAATTGACTTTGATATGACAATTATCTCTGCACACAGAGAACCGGAAGAATTTTTTGCTTACGCAAAAGGTGCAGAAGAAAAAGGTTACAAAGTAATTATCGCCGGAGCTGGAAAGGCAGCACATCTTCCGGGAATGTGTGCCGCAATCTTCCCAATGCCAGTTATCGGTATTCCAATGAAGACATCTGATTTAGGTGGTGTGGATTCTCTGTATTCCATCGTACAGATGCCAACAGGTATTCCAGTAGCAACTGTAGCAATCAACGGTGCAGCGAACGCCGGAATCCTTGCAGCAAAGATGCTTGCAACATCAGATCCTGAACTATTAGAGAGATTAAAAGCTTACTCTGAGAAGTTAAAGAATCAGGTAGTAGATAAGGCGAACAAGCTTGATGAGATTGGATATGAAGAGTATTTGAAACAGATGTAATAATGTTCTGGAGCGTGTTTTAATATAATAACGTAGAGAAGAACTCTCTGTTTGGTCATGACAGGCAGATGAGATTGTCGTAGTCAATTAACGACTGTAGATTAAAATAAACACGCTTTATGGGTGAAGATAGGCTAAATAGGACATGCAGTGTCTGTATTTTTAGTCAGCACGAATGTATTAGAGCGTGTCTGAAAAACTATTTTAATATTTGCTTATGGAAGTATTTTTCAGATATGCCCTGGCGGGGAATTATAATAATTTAGAAATAAAAAAACATATACAGGATAAAAGAAAGGAGTCTGTCATGGACTATAAGAACGCCGGAGTTGATATTGAAGCTGGATACAAATCAGTAGAATTAATGAAAAAGTATGTGCAGGGAACAATGCGACCAGAGGTACTTACAAACCTCGGTGGATTTTCCGGAGCATTTTCTTTAAAGAAGTTTATGACAATGGAGAATCCTACACTGGTTTCTGGTACAGACGGTGTTGGAACAAAGTTAAAGGTTGCATTTCTTATGGACAAGCATGATACTGTAGGTATCGACTGTGTTGCCATGTGTGTGAATGATATTGCGTGTGCAGGTGGAGAACCATTATTCTTCCTTGACTACATTGCATGTGGCAAGAACTACCCGGAAAAGATTGCTTCCATCGTAAGTGGTGTTGCAGAAGGATGTAAGCAGTCTGAAGCTGCTCTGATTGGCGGAGAGACAGCGGAAATGCCTGGATTTTATCCGGAAGATGAGTACGATCTTGCTGGTTTTGCAGTAGGAATCGTTGACGAAAAAGACCTGATTACAGGTAAAGACATTAAGGCAGGAGATGTCCTTGTGGGAATTGCTTCCTCTGGAATTCACAGTAACGGATATTCTCTTGTTCGTAAAGTATTCCCTATGGAAAAAGAAGCATTAAACGAATACAGAGAAGAACTTGGAAAGACATTAGGAGAAGCACTCCTCACTCCAACAAAAATTTATGTAAAAGCGTTAAAAGCAGTAAAAGAAGCTGGCATCACAATCAAGGGTTGTAGTCATATCACAGGTGGCGGATTCTACGAAAATATTCCTAGAATGCTTCCAGAAGGTGTTCGTGCCGTTGTAAAGAAAGACAGCTACGAAGTACCAGCTATCTTCCGTCTCCTTGCAAAAGAAGGCGATATTGCAGAAGAAATGATGTACAATACATACAACATGGGAATCGGTATGATGCTCGCACTTGATCCGAAAGATGCAGAGAAAGCAATTGAAGCATTAAAAGCTATTGGCGAAGATGCTTACGTTGTTGGTTCTGTTGAAGCAGGAGAAAAGGGAGTAACATTATGCTAAAAGTTGCAGTTTTAGTATCCGGCGGCGGTACGAATCTGCAGGCAATTCTTGATGCGGTAGACAGTGGAAAGATTACCAATACAGAAATTCGTGTCGTAATCAGTAACAATGAAGGTGCTTATGCATTAGAACGTGCAAAGAACTATGGGACAGAGGCACTGCTTCTGTCTCCAAAGAGATTTGAGACAAGAGAGGAGTTTAACCAGAAACTCTTAGAAGCCTTAAAAGAAAGAGATGTTGACCTTGTTGTTCTTGCAGGTTATCTTGTCGTTGTACCTCCATGTGTCATCAAAGAATATGAGAACCGGATTATCAATATCCACCCATCCTTAATTCCATCTTTTTGTGGAAAAGGCTGTTACGGTATTCATGTTCATGAAAAGGCATTAGCACGTGGAGTGAAAGTATCTGGTGCAACGGTTCACTTTGTTGATGAAGGAACCGATACTGGTCCAATTATCATGCAGAAGCCAGTTATGGTAGAACAGGGAGATACCCCGGAAGTACTGCAGCGCCGTATTATGGAACAGGCAGAATGGAACATTCTTCCAGAAACAATCAATCTGATTGCGAATGGAAAGGTACATGTAGACGGCAGAGTTGTTACAATTGATAAGTAATATACATAAAATGGAGGAAGTCCGATGAAAGTATTAATCGTAGGCAGCGGCGGAAGAGAACACGCAATCGCATGGGCAGTTTCAAAAAGTGCGAAGGTAGACAAAATTTACTGTGCACCGGGAAATGCAGGAATCGAAGAGTATGCAGAGTGCGTGAACATCGGAGCTATGGAATTTGACAAATTGGTTGCATTTGCAAAAGAAAAAGAAATCGACCTTACAATTATCGGTATGGATGATCCGTTAGTAGGAGGTGTTGTAGATGCTTTTGAGGCAGAAGGACTTCGTGTGTTTGGTCCAAGAAAGAATGCAGCAATTATTGAAGGTTCCAAAGCATTTTCTAAAGATTTAATGAAAAAATACAACATTCCAACAGCCGGATATGAGAACTTTGATTCCGACGAGGAGGCACTTACTTATCTTGAAACTGCAAAGTTCCCAATCGTATTAAAAGCCGATGGATTGGCACTTGGAAAAGGTGTATTAATCTGTAATACATTAGAAGAGGCCAAAGAAGGCGTAAAGACAATCATGGAAGATAAGAAGTTCGGAGATGCCGGAAACCGTATGGTTATCGAAGAATTCATGACAGGACGCGAGGTTTCTGTTCTTGCTTTCTGTGATGGAAAGACGATCAAGTGCATGACAAGTGCACAGGATCACAAGCGTGCAAAAGACGGAGACCAGGGCTTAAATACTGGTGGAATGGGAACATTTTCTCCAAGTCCATTCTATACAAAAGAAGTAGAAGAATTCTGTGAGAAATACATTTACCAGCCAACAATGGATGCGATGGCAGCAGAGGAAAGACCATTTGTCGGTATTCTCTTTACAGGTCTTATGCTCACAGAAGATGGTCCTAAAGTACTCGAATACAATGCCCGTTTCGGTGACCCAGAAGCACAGGTTGTTCTTCCTCGTATGAAAAATGACATCATCGATGTGATGGAAGCCTGCATAGATGGTCGTTTAGATGAAATCGATCTTCAGTTTGAAGATAATGCAGCCGTTTGTGTTGTCCTTGCTTCCGACGGATATCCAGTATCCTACAAAAAAGGCTATGTCATTAATGGACTTGATGAATTTGGGAAACATGACGGATATTATTGCTTCCACGCAGGAACAAAGCGCACAGACGAAGGCATCGTTACAAACGGTGGACGTGTACTCGGCGTAACAGCAAAAGGTTCTGACTTAAAAGAAGCAAGAAAGAACGCTTACGCAGCAACCGAGTGGGTAACTTTCGAGAATAAATACATGCGTCATGATATTGGTAAAGCAATTGACGAAGCATAATAAAACGGATAAAAATGAGTGAAAAACATAGAAATATTTTGATAAAGTTGATAAAATAGCGGAGTATTTGTATGTAAACGTAAATAAGTAATTGAAAATCATAGCAAAAATATATAGATGAATACTTAAAATCTTTGTAGTACTTACTTTTGCAGTGAAAAATTTCTTGCGATAGTTTGGAATTAACTTGTAAAGCAGGGGATAAAAGATTTTGGGGATTCATTAAATAGTAACAGAGACTGCAGGGCGAAAGCTGGCAGTCTCTGTCGTTGTTGGGGGAAAGTATGAACTTTAAACAAGGAATCAGAGACGGAATCCCCATTGGACTCGGCTATGCTGCCGTTTCTTTCGCATTCGGGATTCTTGCAGTAGACAAAGACTTAACTGTCAGTGAAGCAGTATTAATTTCACTTACCAATCTGACCTCTGCCGGTCAGTTTGCAGGACTTACCATCATTGCAGAACTTGGAACATTAGTTGAGATGGTACTGTCCCAGTTCATCATCAACTTAAGATATATGCTGATGGCAATTTCACTTTCACAGAAAGTTGATGACGACTTCAAAGGAATCTGGCGCTGGATTCTTGGTTTTGCCATCACCGATGAAATCTTTGCCGTAGCCATCCAGAATCCAGGTAAGATTAAACGAAAATATTTTATGGGGCTTACTATTATTCCAATCATTGGATGGACACTCGGAACATTAGGCGGTGCATTACTTGGAAACATCCTGCCAGCCATTATCACAAACGCATTAGGCGTTGCCCTTTATGGAATGTTTATCGCTGTTGTCGTACCAAAAGCAAGGGATGACAGCCATGTGTTTGTAGCAGTATGTATTGCCGTCGCAATCAGCGTAGCCTTAAAATACATCCCAGTATTTGCAAACCTCTCCGGCGGTTTCGCAATTATTATATGTACCGTAGTCGCATCCTTAATTGCGGCAGTATTATTCCCAGTGGAGGTGAAGGAAGATGAGCTTTAAAATATTTTTACCATACCTGTTAGTAATGGCAATCGTTACATACCTGATAAGAGCCATTCCACTTGTACTCGTAAAACATAAAATAAAAAATAAATTCTTTAACTCCTTCCTCTACTACATCCCATATACGGTATTAGCTGCTATGACAATTCCGGCAATTTTTACTGCCACAGGAAGCCTTATCTCTGCTATTGCAGGACTGGCAGTTGCCATTGTGCTTGCATATCAGAGAAAGAGTCTGATAGTGGTAGCGGTGGGAGCTTGTGTGGCGGTGTTTATTATTGAGGGAATCATGACGGTGATTTAAATTCTAATTTGTAGAGCTAGACAGACGCTGCTGTGGAGAGGCTTGTGTTCGGATTGCATCGATGACTTTGAAAAGAGGGATTTATTCTAAGGTTGATTTTGTTCCGTTGTGCTAAACATTCCGTTTTGCCTGATAGGACAACCTCGGCTCGCAGAAACCTCCACCGGAGCTTCCTGCGACCTGCTAAGGCATCGAAAACGAGCTCGTAAGGTTACAGTCAAAACTCCACAGCACAAAGTCACAAAATACAACCTTAGAAATAAATCCCTCCTTTCCAGTTTTTCTTGAGCAATCCGATAGAAGACTGTTCACAGCAGCTGTTCCATTCATATGCATTATAAGAATTTTCACCTGATTTTACAAATTAGAAGTACTCCACTCAATTTGTTGGTAATAGAATAGACAGCCGCCTTCGAAGAATTTTAACCGGATTGCTCAAATCCTATAAGAAAGAGAGACGAAAAAATATCCCCTTTTTTGAGCCTTTGTGCTGTGGAATTTTGACCATAGAAACTTCGCATTCGTTTCTGCGAAGTTTCTGCTTTACTGGGCAAAATGGAACGTTTAGCACAACAGCTCAAAAAGGGGATATTATTTCGTCTCTCTGTTCAATATTACTTCTGGCAATCCGACTACTTATTTTCTCCAGCGGCGTCTGTTACTAACTCTACAAATTAGAATTCTTCGATTATACAAGTGTGCTGCTTTTTCTCATCGTAATTAATCCCAACCAACAGAATCTTCCCCTTATATCCAGATAAAGCACCATGGTATCTATTTTCTTTAATCTGATTAATTGCGGCATCTGCTGTCTTATTATGTTTTAATTCCACAATCATCGCAGGGCGATTGCCCGCATTTGCTCTTGGTAAAAAGACAAAATCCGCAAAGTCTTTTCCAGAGGGCATCTCCCGAATGATATTATAATAAGCCGGTGCTGTAAAGTATGCCATCGTAAGTACACAACTTAGAGAATTTTCGTCGTTATATTTTAATACAGAAGTGTAAGTTTCATGAGCAAGTTCAATGAGTTCAGCTACTTTTTCAGCATTTTTATTAATCGTAGCAATGAGCAGTTCATCACATCTGGAAATGGATGCTGCGATTTCTTCCCAAGAGCCTGTCTGTAACGCAGATTCAAATGCTGTGGCTACTTCATAATTAGGAATGTAAGCACTTTTCATATCTGCATCGTATCCAAGATAACCAAGGTGAACTAAAGCAGTTAAAACATCACTTTTTGAAGCTATCGTAGAAAAATCATTCTGAAAAGTATTGGTATTTATCATAACTTTTTCTCCAGATAGCATGGCAAGCACATCTTCCTTCAATCCAGCATAATTCATTGTAATAAAAGTATTGATAGTACCAAATGCAGAAGTGTTCCTCCAATAAGAATCTACTTTATGTCGCTCCAATGCCCTCGATACAGAATTTGGATTATACATAGGCATGTCATCAATCAAATATCCATTATACCATGCCTTCATTGTCTCAAAATCCATTTCAAAATCTTCACATAAATCGTTCACTTCTTTTTCGGTAAAGCCATAGTATTCTGTGATTGGATAGGAATCCAGCATAGTATATTCCTGAAAGTTATTTAAAGCAGATTCATCTTTTATCTTCTTAATTGGTAAAATACCTGTGATATATCCCAGAGCTAAAAATGATTTCGATTCTTCCGATTTAAACAGTGAGTGGAGAAACTGTAAATAGTTATGAATTAAATTCTGGTCGTTGCTATTTCGAATAACACAATCCCATTCATCAATAATAATAACAAAAGGAATTTCCGTCTTTTCATAGATTTTCATTAATACATAACTTAATTTCTTTTTATAATCCAGAATATTTCCCAGTTCTTCCGTGATATCATCATAAATATATTCCACAATCTTTTCTGTCAGATTGCCTTTGTAGTCATCCCAAAAGGATGAAATGTCTAGATAAATGACATTATATTTATTGCGATATTTTTCATAATCTGGGTCAGATGCAATCTTCGTATCTGCAAACAGTTCTGATGAATCACTACCAAGACTATAGTAAGCATCAATCATTCCAGCAGCATGCGACTTACCAAAACGTCGGGCATGACTGACAGCAATACATTTCCCATTTGTTTTTAGTCTTTTATTTAAAAATTTCAAGAGTTCCGTTTTATCAACATAAATTTGACTATTTTTATCTTCCGTAAAACTTCCATTCTTTGGATTAAAATATATTCCCATGTTATTTCCTCCTCTCCATGAATACTTATATTTGTAGTATATCATATTTTTACCTGGTTGCTATATTTTATTATAGCCGCTCTTTTTAAGGCCATAAATAGAAAATATTTGATTTTCACTGTTTTACTTAAGACTGTTGGAACAAAATAATTGTTTCATATTAAAAAATGAATATGCAATAAGAATAATTTGAAAGTTAATCAATCTTTTAAAATTTAAAGCCATAACCATCTGGCCGATCTCTAGCCTCCCCCCACCTTCGACTTTTAATATGCTATGTCACTTTTGAATAAATTCATGGAATTGGAACAAACAGAATTTCCAGGTATTTATACTATGTAAAAATGCGCCTTAGAACAAACTTAAATTGCGGTTGAGCAGTTTAAGTGCAGTGATACGAAGCATTTTACATAGAATAAATACCTGGAGGTTCGTCTGTTTACCAATCCCTTCCCACAAATTAAAAAAGGGACTTACATATTTTTAAAAGTCGTAGTATAATACAATATTGTATCTGATAGTGGAGGTTGCAGACAATGTTTTGTGGCATCTGCTATTTATTTTTATAACAATTTTTATGCCAGTGATTTTAACTGAAATTACATTTGAGAATATCCAAAAAATTAGATTTATATTAGAGCGTATTTGAAAAAAAATCTACACGCCCCAATTTGCAGAAATCATTTTTTAAACACGCGATAGTAAATGTTTGTAAAACGAAAGGATTTATTTATGAAAGACGAAAGACGAAAGGCAGAACAGTCTGAAATCCTGGTCGGTATTGATGTAGGTTCCACGACAACAAAGATTGTGGTTATACAGACAGGTGATAGTGATTATAAAGTCGTTTTTTCTAATTATGAAAGACATCATGCGGATCAGTTAAAGAGTGTACTTGAGATATTGAAAAAGTTCGATGAAAAAATGCCGGGACAAAAAGTCAGAGTGTGCCTGACTGGTTCCGGGGCAAAGCCGATTGCGGAAAGTTTGGGTGTTCCGTTTGCACAGGAGGTAGCAGCGAATGCGATTGCACTTCAGAAAAAGTATGAGAAAGTCGGAACCGCAATTGAGCTTGGTGGTCAGGATGCAAAGATGATTTTCTTTAAAGAGAGCGAGACGGACCATATGAGAAGTGTTTCCGATATGCGAATGAACGGAAGCTGTGCCGGTGGTACAGGAGCATTTATCGATGAAATTGCATCTGTGTTAAAGGTTCCAGTGGAAGAGTTTAATGCATTATCAGAAAAGGGTGAGCATGTATATGACATTTCCGGTCGTTGTGGTGTGTATGCAAAGACGGATATTCAGCCGCTTTTAAATCAGGGAGCAGCAAAGGAAGATCTGGCACTTTCTGCATTTCATGCGATTGCGAAGCAGACAATCGGAGGGCTTGCACAGGGACTTGAAATCGAGAGTCCGGTTGCGTTTGAAGGTGGTCCGCTGACTTTTAATCCGGTCTTGGTTCGTGTATTTTCTGAGAGATTACAGTTAGAAAAAGAAGATATTTTAATTCCGGAACATCCCGAATTAATGATTGCGACAGGCGCGGCATTATCGTTAAAGGAAATGTTTGCGGGCAGTAAAAAAGTTGCGGTAGCAGACATATTAAAGAAGTTAGAACAAATTCAGCAGCAAAAAGAAGAAACAAAGAAAAACGGCACAAATATTTCTTTAGAAAATGAAGAAAAAGCCAGACCATTTTTTGCTTCTGAGGAAGATAAGGCAGCCTTTGAAAAGGCACATGAAAAGAAAAAAATCATATGGAAAAAGCCACAAAAAGGAGAAGTTGTGCGAGGCTATCTTGGTATTGATGCCGGAAGTACGACAACGAAGTTTGTTCTCCTTTCCGATAATGAAGAAATTTTAGATTCTTTTTATGCGCCAAATGAGGGTGACCCATTAAAGGTAGCAAAGCAGGCACTGATTGATTTAAGAGAGCGTTATAAAGAAGCAGGAGCAAAACTTAAGATTCTTTCGGCTGGAACAACTGGATACGGAGAAATGCTTTTTTCCAAAGCATTTGACATAAAAAATCATACGGTAGAGACAGTAGCGCATGCGAGAGCCGCAGAGAAATATATTCAGGATGCATCATTTATTCTGGATATTGGCGGACAGGATATGAAGGCAATCTGGCTGGAAAATGGGGTTATCACTAACATTCTTTTGAATGAAGCCTGTTCTTCTGGATGTGGTTCTTTCCTTGAGAACTTCGCTTCTTCTTTACATATACCAACAAAAGAAATTGCGAAGACGGCATTTTCTTCAAAGAACCCTGCCGTACTTGGAAGCCGATGCACCGTTTTTATGAACAGTGGTATTATTACTGAACAGCGAAATGGAAGAACATCCGAAGACATTATGGCAGGACTTTGCCGTTCCATCATTGAAAATGTATTTACAAAAGTTATTCGTGTTTCCAATCTGGATTCTCTTGGTAAAAAGATTGTTGTACAGGGTGGAACTTTTGAAAATGATGCGGTTCTTCGTGCAATAGAAGAATATGTCGGCAGGGATGTAGTAAGAGCACCTTATCCTGGAATTATGGGTGCGATTGGAATGGCTCTTATTGCAAAGGAAAAATACGAGAAAAGTTCAGAAACAGAAGAAATCTGGGATTTACAGAACTTAGATACTTTTTCTTATACACAGGATGCTAATTCCCCATGCCCATTCTGCGGAAACCACTGTAACAGAACGATTGTGAAGTTCTCTAACGGAAATTCCTGGGTGACAAATAATCGTTGTGAGCGTGGAGAGGTTATCGGTAATCCAAAGGATAAAGAAGTAAACCGACAGGTAAAAGAAAAACTGCAAAAGGTAAATGCAGTGCCAAATCTTTATAGGATAAGAGAAGAGCTGTTATTTAAAGATTATCCACATAATCTTTCGAATACATATAAAAATGAACATTCCCCAGAATATGTCGGGGAAAACACCAAAGAACATGGAAAAGGAAGCACAAAGCAGAGAACAGAAGTCATCGGTTTGCCAAGAGTATTATCCTACTGGGATACCATGCCATTCTGGAAAACCTTTTGGCAGGCATTAGGATATACCGTACGCATTTCCGATAAGAGTACGAGAAAAATGTATGAGGATGGGCTTTCTGCCGTAACATCCGACACCGTATGTTTCCCTGCAAAGCTGGTACATGGCCATATAAGAAATCTTGTAAAGCATAAAGTAGACCGAATTTTCATGCCATCCGTAACAACAGTTCCAACGGAAAATACGGAAAAAACCAGCCAGTCCATGTGTGCGGTTGTAAAAGGATATCCGATTGTTATAAGAAACTCTGATAACCCATCTGAAAAATGGGGCGTGCCATACGATGCACCGCTGTTTCACTGGTATACGAAAAAAGACCGCCAGAAACAGCTTGTTGCGTATATGAGTGAAACTTTTGGAATTACAAAAGAAGAAACTTTAGTAGCCATAAAAGCAGGAGATGCGGCACAAAAGAGTTTTGATACAGAACTGAAAAAGGCAGGAGCGAAAGTTCTTGAAGATGTACAAAAAGCAGGAAAGTTTGCTGTAGTATTAGCTTCCCGCCCATATCAAAACGATGCGTTGGTAAATCATGACCTGCCACTCATGTTTACAAAGGCAGGAATCCCGGTACTTACCGCAGATTCTTTACCAGAAGTGAACCACACAGAACTTAGAAGGAGCCGTATCGATGTGGTAAATAACTATCATGCTCGTATGTTATCTTCTGCGATTTTGGCAGCACAGAGCGAAAATCTTGAATATGTGCAGGTCGTAAGTTTCGGCTGTGGACACGATGCGTATTTATCCGATGAGATTGTTCGTATGATGAAAGAAATTTCTGGGAAAACACCGCTCATTTTAAAGGTAGATGAAAGTGATATTCAAGGACCTTTAGGCATCCGTGTCCGTTCTTTTTTAGAAACCGTAGAAATGGGCCGAGAGAAAAAGTTAGTCCATGAAGTAAAACCATTAGCAGAGCCATATCCAGTGAAATTTACAAAAGAAAGCCGCAAAGAAAGAGTTGTACTTGTGCCAAATACTTCTCACGCTTTCTGCCGCGTCATGTCTGCAGCACTTTCCACACAGGGAATCAAGGCAGTTCCATTAGACATCGGACGAGAAGAAGCCATCCGTCTTGGGAAACAGTATGTACATAATGACATTTGTTTCCCGGCACAGATTGTTATTGGGGAGGCTTTAGCGGCACTGCGAAGCGGCAAATACGATGGACAGGAAGTTGCTATCGGAATGGGAAAATACGTGGGAGACTGCCGTCTGACACACTATGGCGCTTTATTAAGAAAAGCCTTAGATGATGCCGGATATGCCGATGTTCCGATACTGACCAACGATGATGCCGATTCCCATGATATGCATCCTGGCTTTAAAATGAACATTTTATCGGCAGCAAGAATTGCATTTGCCCTGCCAATGATTGATGTACTAGAGGAACTTCTTCGAAAAATCCGTCCATATGAACTGACAAAAGGAGATGCGGATGTCGCATTTGAAAAAGCCTTAGACGAAGTAATCGAAGGTCTTGAAAAACACGGAATTGCAGGAGTAAGAAAAGGCTTTAAAAAGGCAATCGCAATCATGAAAAAAGTTCGATATGACCGCACCTACTTAAAACAGCAGGTATTAATTGTCGGAGAGTACCTCCTAAACTTCCATCCGGGAGCAAACCACGATATCGAAGCATACTTAGAAGAAAATGGATTTGAAATTATTGAGGCAAGAATGACAGATGTTATTCGCAAAACTTACTTCTATCAGGATGCCCAGATAAAAGAATATCACTTAAATAAACCGATTGATCAGAAGGTATGGTACCGTACCGCAGATACCATCTTTGACTTTGCCCATAAATTGACAGACTCCATCGCCAAAGAACATCCACTCTACGAACCAGCCTGCCGAATGGATGAACTCGTAAAAGACAGCGACCCGATTATTCATCATACTTTCGATGCCGGAGAAGGCGTGCTCATTCCGGGAGAAATTCTGCACCACGCCAAACACGGCTGTAAATTCTTCCTCATCCTTCAGCCATTTGGATGCCTTCCAAACCACGTGGTAGGACGAGGAATTACCAAAAAGTTAAAAGAAATCTACCCAGATGTACAGATTCTTCCACTCGACTATGACCCAGATGTAAGTTTTGCCAATATTGAGAACCGCCTGCAGATGCTTGTCATGAATGCAAAACAGGCGAAGAGAAGAGTAAGCGTTGTCAAAAAGGAAGAAAACAAAAAGGCTCCAGTGAAAAAAGGCAAGATACACAAACAGGAAAGCTATTGCTAATAGAATTACTATTTAATTTATTAGATAGATACACTACAGACGAAGGTGAATTAAACAGGGGGGATTTGGGGACTCTCCAGAACATTGTGAATTTTCAGAAAACACAGTTTCTATATAATAGTACAAAAGATAATTCTCCAATCCGTTTTTTTTAATCTTTTTTCGCTGATTTGTTGAAGAATTCGTTGTTGGAAGATTATGATTTCATGTAAAAATATACCAGATTCATAACACGATATAAAAAGATAATATTCTAATTTCTTTCTCATAGATTTGTAGCGTTTAGAGGAAACAGCTGCTACAAAAGTTTTTAAACCGGATTGCGTACAGACAATAGAAAAAAGAGTTCCTAAAAAATATTCCATTTTGTAACTTTGTGCTGTGGAATTTTGACCATAGAAACTTCGGACTGCTTTTTCCGAAGTTTCTGCTTTATTGGGCAAAATGGAACGTTTAGCACAACGAAACAAAATGGAATATTTTTTAGGGGCTCTTTTCTAAATTCTTTAGGCAATTCGGCTACAAACCCTTCGGTAGTAGCGTCAACTTTACTTTTGCTGTGCAAATCAGGATCTATTCACTTAATCTGTCTTCGCGAATTTTGTTAAGTCTCTTCATTACATCATTTTCTCCAGTTCCAAAATACTTATGTAATGTCTTATATTCCTGATACAGCTTATCATAAACCGCTACATTATCTGGGTTTGGTTTATAAACCTCATCTCGAACCTTTCCGAGTTTTTCAGCGGCTTCATTTGCATTTTTAAATCCTGTAACACGTTCTGAAGCAGCAGCGATACCAAGGATGGCAGCACCGAGTGCACTAGCCTGATCTGTTCCGGAAATGCGGATTTCTTTGTTGCAGACATCAGAGTAGATCTGAACGAGCATCTTGTTTTTTGCAGGAATTCCACCACTTAATACGAGTGCGTTTACAGGAACACCAGCATCTTCAAACTGTTCGATAATCATACGGGTACCGTAAGCAGTTGCTTCGATTAAAGAAAGGTAAATTTCCTCTGGTTTTGTAAGAAGGTTCATACCCATAATGAGACCGTTTAAGTTAAAGTCCATTAATGGAGAACGAACACCGTTAAACCAGTCGAGCGCTAATAAACCACTCTGTCCAGCTTTGTAACCAGCTAATTTCTCTGTGAGAAGCTGATGGATGGAGATACCGCGGGAGCGTGCTTCCTGTTCATAGCTTTCTGGTACGCAGTTATCAGTAAACCATGCAAAATGATCGCCTACGCAGCACTGTCCAGCTTCGTATCCAAAGTATCCAGGCATGATACCATCTTTTACAAGTCCGCCAACACCGGCGATACCTGCTTCTGTTTCAGAAAGCATCATATGGCAGGAAGAAGTTCCAACGATAATCATCATGGTACCAGGTGTTCCGATTCCACAGCCTGGAAGAGAAGAGTGTGCATCAATGATACCTGTTCCAACAGGGGTGCCAGCTAAAAGACCGAGTTCTCTTGCCATAGAATCTGTTAAATATCCAGCAGTTTCACCGATAGACTTAATTGGAGCATCGAGTTTTTCTTCTACGATATTTTCCATAGCAGGATCGAGTGCTTTAAAGAAGTCTTTGGTTGGGTAACCGCTGTCATGACGATAGAAAGCTTTATAACCGGCACCACAGGCACTTCTTGTTTCTTCTCCAGTCATCTGCCAGATAATCCAGTCAAGAGCTTCCATAAAACGGTCTGCTTCTTTATAAACATCTGGTGCGTGATGTAAAGTTTCTAAAATCTTAGGAATCATCCATTCGCTGGATACCTTTCCACCGTAAAGAGGAAGCCATTTTTCTCCACGTTCTTTTGCGATGCGGTCAATCTGAAGAGCCTCTTCTTCTGCTCCGTGATGTTTCCACAGTTTTACATAAGAATGAGGGTTATGTGTGAACTTTTCAAGGTGACAAAGTGGTGTGCGGTCAGCCTTTACAGGAATAACAGTAGAGGAGGTAAAGTCAACACCGATACCGATTACTTCTTCTGGAAGTACTTTTTTTTCAGCAAGGACGTTACGGATTGTGATAATTAATCCTTCTACATAGTCCTGTGGTTCCTGTAAAGCCCATCCAGAAGGAAGCCTCTCTCCTGTTGGAAGATGTTCTTCCATAACCCCGTGTGGATATTCGTAAACACTAGTAGCGGCTTCCTTGCCAGTCTCAATGTTTACAAGCAGTGCTCTTACAGAAAGTGTTCCATAATCTACCCCAATTGCATATTTACTCATTTTGTACATTCTCCCTTCGTGTTGTTTTTTGTATTTATATAAATAATATCAGAGTGCAAAAATATTTACAAGACATGGTTTTTGATTTCCTAGGTTCGTCTTTTTTGGCTAAATTAAGAGTTAGCCTTCTCCCCAAAATAAGCCGCGATCATTTTTGCATACTCATCCAGCAATCCTGTGTCCCAGAGAACCTGCAATAAGGTGAAGCGGTCGCGTACTTCTTTTGCAAGAATAATTGCATCTTCTACGAGTTCTGAAGATACGCCAATCTGTGCCGGATTAATTGGTGCGCCAAGACTTGCGAGAAGTTTTTCCATCTCGACTGAAGAAGGCAGGTTTTCTTTTATAGTGCGTAAGATTTTTGGCCATTTTTCTTCGAGGATGCCAAGACGTTTATTTCGTTCATTCAGATTATTTTTCTGTGCTTTTTCTTCTAAAGCGATAATGCCAGGAGCTGCATCCTGATAGCAATCTTTTACTTTTTTCTCCCATGCAACATAATCAAAGGAGCGTTCTTTTAAAGCGGCAAAATCAAACTGTTCATTTTCCAAGGTTTCATACATTTTTGTGACAGCAATCATACCGATACCAACTTTAATACCATGTAAAATAGGCTTTTTGCCTTCTGCTTGGAATTTCATTTCCCAGTAGTGAGAAAGATGATGTTCACTTCCAGAAGCCGGGCGGGAATTGCCGACAAAACTCATGGCGATACCGCTTAATACAAGAGCTTCTGTAACTGCTTTTACAGCATCTGGGTTGCGGTCTTTGATTCGAGTGCTTTCCTCAACAACGATTTCTACGGCCTCTTTTACCATATCTGCGATGTGGCTGCAATAATATTCTCCAGTGATGATGTGAGCCATTTTCCAGTCTAAAAGACAGGTATATTTTCCAAGAATATCCCCAAGACCTGCTGTAATCATTTCCATTGGTGCAGCAGCGAGAATATCGGTATCTCCGATTACTGCCAGAGGAACATGAGACTGGTAAGTAGTCTTTACATAATTCGTGATGAGAGCAGCTCCAATTGATACAAAACCGTCCATAGAAGGGGCAGTAGCGAAAACCATGTAATCAAGGCCAAGCTGGAAACTGGAGAATTTACAAAGGTCATTTAATGTTCCGGAACCAACGGCAACGATAACGTCACAATCTCTTGGAAATGCCATTATTAAAGAACCAAGTGTTTTTTCATCAGGAATCAGTTCCTTATCATCAAAAATGTATTTTTTATAGGAAATGCCAGCTGCATCTAATTTTTCAGCAACCAGTACCCCGGCAGCTGCCCATGTATTTACATCCGCAACGAGGAAAGGTTTCTTATATCCAAGTGCTTCAATATGTTTTGGGAGACGGCTTACGGCATCTTTATCGATATCTACAATTTTAAGATTTGTTTTATGTTTTTTTCCGCAGGTACAATCTATGTTATGTCCTAAGTAGTCATTTAAATTGATTTTCTTTGCCATGATAAATAACCTCCATATGTATTGTTATGTATGTTCTTTTACCTGTCTATTATGTAATTGGGTGATTGAAATGACGGGTAAGTACTGTGTTGTTGTTTTGGTATTTCCCAGTATACTCGCAAAAAATCATCCGTCAATACGGGCGAAAACCGTTGATTACTAATCAAAATCATAGTACAATTAATCAAGAAAATGATTAGTAAAAATGTGTGGAAGAACAGGCAGAAAACAGTCAGTTTGATTACTAATCAAAAGGAAAATGGGAGAGCGGTGTGATTCTGATTAATTTTTAAAAAAATGATTAGCGATATATGGTATAAAGAGAAATAAAGATAGAAATACAGTTTTGATTTATTTTTTATAACAAGGAGAAAATGTTAAAAAATAATATTTAAGGCAAGAATTTTAAGGATAATTATTTAAAGGTTGTGTTTTTATCCTTTTTTAGAGGTATCCTGCAGGTGGAGAGGATGTCATGAAGATATAGAAAATGATTTTGGCTAAAGTAAAATAAATTTACAGAGAATATAATGTAGAGGAAATATAGAATGAACGAAAAGAAACGAACTACAACAAGAGACATCGCAAAAGCATGTTTTGTATCTCAGTCGGCAGTTTCGATGATATTAAGTGGTAGAGAAGATATCCATTTTGCCCCAGAAACAATTGAGCGAGTAAAGCGTACTGCCAAAGAAATGGGATACGAATACAAGGCAAGAGCGAAGCGAAAAAAGATAGGAACGAATGATACAATTATGATTATGTGTCCGTCCCTTGCAACACAGTATTACACAACATTAATTCAATTTATCACACAGGAAGCACAGGAACATGGATTGTGTACTCTTACTGCATACACAAACCGCTCAAAAGAACGGGAAGAATATTATCTGAATATGGCAGCAGACACAGGATTTTATGGCGTAATCTATACCTATGCCCCAAGAGCAGTAACTTCTCTGAATCATTTACACGGAAAGCTTCCATTAGTTCTTATTAACGATCATAATCCGGAGTTAAAAATAGAATTATTAGAATTAGACAGTAAAAAGTCTGGCCGGCTTATCGCTGCACATCTTTTAGAATTAGGACATCGGGACATTGGCTATATGACTACCCCTTTATCTTCTATAGAAGTGCCAAGACGCAGACGTTTAGAAGGAATGCAGGAAGAATACGAAAGACAGGGCTTTGATCCGGCAATGATTCATGTCATTTCAGGAAAAAGAGAAGATCAGGAAACCATCACTGGAAATAAGCATTATGACACTGGATATGGACTTACAAGAAAATATTTTAAAAAACGAGAAGTTAAAGATGCAGATTTAGAAAATATTACTGCCTTTGTCGGAACCAATGATTTTGTTGCAGTTGGAATTATGGATGCAATTACAAGTCTCGGTTACCAAATCCCAGAAGATTTTTCCGTCTGTGGGTTTGATAATACCCTTGTAGCTTCTTTTTCGGGAATCTCCCTCACCACAATCGACCATTGTATCGGGGAAAAAGGAGCTTACGCCGTGTCAATGCTCATGAATCAGAAGACGCGCATGGAACAAAAGGATGGTAAAAAAGAAAAGAAACGTCCGATAATGCGGTTAGAATATGAACCCCAGTTAATAGTGAGACACTCCACGGGGAGAAGTAAATAGTAATTTACTCCCCATAAAAGTGGAAGCCTTCTTCCCTCTGTTTTCTCCGAAGTGACCGCCGAATCTCCGCCCGTTCCCATTCCTTTCTATCTTCTTCAGATTCCAAAATAAGACGAGGAAGCGTAGTAGGTCGGTTATCAGGACCAAGTCCAATTAAGGTGAGAAAAGCACGATTAATTAATGCTCTTTTTCCGTCCGTATTCTCTACATAAGTCTCCACCTTTACCTCCATAGAAGTATGCCCAACATGCGTAACTCTTCCGATAATAACAATAACATCCCTTTGAAATGCCCCATGTAAGAACTGAAGGTTATCAACAGAAGCAGTCGTAACATTCATCTGGGAATGACGCTTTGCCACAAGAGCAGCAACCTCGTCAATCCACTGCATCAAAACACCTCCAAAAAGGCGACCAGCATCGTTAAGATCTGATGGACGGATAATGTGTACAGTTTCAACAATAGATTCTTTTACTGTTTTTGCACGAAAATTCATAAAAACCTCCTGAGAATGTTTTACTATAACATAAAAATGTACGACAGTCTTAAATGTAAAAAAGTCAAAGACATAAGATAGTAACAGGTAACTTTGCAGTATAATTAAATAATTGTATTATCTAAATTATAACGTATCAAGACTTGATTATCAATTTAAAGTTAAAAATAGATATCTATTTCAAAGCCGTGTCCCTACCAATAACTTTTTTCGGCTTTCAGTAAATATCAAAAATGTCAACCATAAAGTACTTGCCGCCATAGCTACTATGAATCACAACTATACTCCCCGAATTTTGTTAGGCCAAAGACAGCTCACCAAGAGAGACCCTTAGAAGTGTCAGAATAACAAAAAAATATCATTCATTTCTCGAATGCAGAACAAAAATAAGAAAAATCTGAAAATAGACCTCAAAAAAGGTAAAAAACAAAACAAAAGAGTAATCTATTGTGCAACCTGCTTCAAATATTGGGTGACCCATTGTAGATAATATACAAATTGGGAAGCCCAATCTAAAAAAATATACCAAAAAACCATTGTCAAAATGCACTATAATGCCGAAAAAAATAAAAACTATTGCATTATTTTAGATAAATGATATAATACAAACATAAACATTGGGTGACCCATTAAGGGGTATGCAGAGGAGGTGCTGTATCGTTGTTTTTGAAGTTTTTTTTAGCAATACTGCCCATTTTATGGCTGATTATCGCACTGAGTGTGCTAAAAATTGCAGGTCATAAAGCTTGTCTGATTGCATTGGCAATCACAGCAGTATTAGCAGCGGGTTACTGGAAGTTAAGTCTCGTATGTACTGCAACCGCAGGACTTGAGGGAATACTTAATGCACTGTGGCCAATCTGCCTGGTTATTGTAGCAGCCTTGTTTACATATAACCTGACATTGGAAACCGGAGCGATGGAATTAATTAAGAAGATGCTTGCCAGCGTTTCCGTTGACCAGAGAGTATTACTTCTGATTATCGGATGGGGGTTCGGTAATTTTATGGAAGGAATGGCTGGATTCGGAACAGCAGTAGCAATTCCGGCATCCATGTTAGCAGCAATTGGTGTTGACCCGATTCTTTCGGTTCTTGCCTGTTTAGTTGTTAACTCTACACCAACAGCATTTGGTTCCGTCGGAGTTCCGACAGTAACACTTGCATCCGTAACAAACCTTGATGCTTTACAGTTATCAGGAAGCGTTGCATTGATTCAGGTAATCTTAACATTCTTATCTCCATTCTTCATGGTATTTATCGTAGGAAAAGGATTTAAGGCGTTGAAGAGTGTATTGCCAATGGTTTTAATTGCTTCGTTATCATTTACCGTACCGTGGTTCATTGCAGCACAGGTAATCGGATGTGAACTTCCTGACATCATCGGTTCTATTATTTCCATGATCTGCATGGTTGTAGCAGCAAGATTCTTAAATAAGAATCCAGAACCAGAGTACAGAGTACAGTTATCAGGCGAAGAACAAAGCAGTGGATTTACCGCTTCAGAAGGTGTGAAAGCCTGGAGCCCATTCATTTTAATCTTCTTACTGTTAATGTTTACTTCAACCTTATGTCCACCAATCCATAATCTGATTGCAGACATAAAGACAACCGTCACCGTATATGCGGGTGACAACCCAGGATCTCTTTCCTTTAGCTGGATTAATACACCGGGCATTATGATTTTCATCGCAGCGATTATCGGTGGATTGATTCAGGGAGCGTCCTTTGGAACAATGGGAAAGGTTCTCACAGAAACGTTAAAGAAATACTGGAAGACAATTCTTACTATCTGTTGTGTTATGGCAACAGCCAAGATTATGGGTTACAGCGGAATGATTTCTGATATCGCAGCAGCATTAGTTGTTGTAGCAGGTCCGTTCTACCCACTCATTTCTCCATTAGTTGGAGCGTTAGGAGCATTTGTTACCGGTTCAGGAACATCTACCTGTGTATTATTTGGTGGATTACAGAGTCAGACTGCAATTTCTCTTGGACTGAATCCTTCCTGGATGGCAGCAGCAAACGTTATGGGAGCCGGCATCGGAAAGATGATTTGCCCACAGGGTATCGCGATTGGAGCAGGTGCTATCGGAGCCGTTGGTTCTGAGAGTGAGATTTTAAGAAAAGTATTTAAGTATTTTGTAATATATGTAGTCATTGCCGGAATTATCTGTTATGCAGGTTCTATGGCAGGATTCTAA
>NZ_CAKRCF010000013.1 GCF_934307085.1 uncultured Anaerobutyricum sp. | reverse complement strand
CATTATACCAAAAAATCGCTCAGACCACACACGGTCTGAGCGATTTTTCTGTTAAGGAAGTTTTTTTACAGCCCCTTATTTAAATTAATTCTCAGAATAGTTGAATAGCTTGGTGTAGTAATTGGTGTAAACATAATTTTGAACCGTTAAAAAGTTCAGTAAGTATAAAGTTTCTGCAGAAAACTGTACAATTTTTATAAAATTCGATGATTTTTTCTAGAGTTTTTGTGCTATAATAACATTGTTAAAGTATAATCAATGCATTGAGATAGGGGGAGACCGAATATGGGATTATTTAGTTTTGAGAGCAAACAGGTAAAAGAATGGAAGAAGCTTGCAAAGTCTGGAGATAAAGCAGCACAGTACCATTTGGCAAGGGCATATGCCAATGGAAAAGGGGCAAGCCAAAATATGAAGAAAGCAGTTGATTACTGTGTGCAGGCAGCGGAACAGGAATATGCTCCGGCAGAGGCACTCCTTGCACATTTCTATGGTTATGGAAAAGGTGTTGAAAAGAATTATGAGGAGATGATTCATTGGGGTGAAAAAGCAGCACAGCAGGGCTTTGCAAAGGCACAGTATAATATGGGACGCTGCTATGAGCAGGGAAAAGGAGAAGAAAAAAATTTTGAAAAAGCTATGCATTGGTATATGTTAGCAGCACAACAGGGAAGGCCAGACGCTGCTTACAAAATTGGACAGTTTTATGAACATGGTCTTGGTGTAGAAGAAGATATAGAAAAAGCAGAAGAATGGTATAAGAAGGCTGCAGAAGAAGACATTTGGGATGAATCTACAGAAAAGAGTGAAGATGTAGAGAGAATGGTAGAAGAAAAAATGGAAAAAGATTTGGAAACTTTCGAAAGTAAGAGAACAGAAAAATTACAGGATGTAGAGAATAAACAAGTAAAAAAGACACAGAATTCCACAGAATCTTCGGTTAACAAAAATATAGATAATAATAGAAAATATCGCTGTCTTTCTGAAATGAAAGTTGGAGAAGCTATTTATTTACGAGAAGAAGAATTATTAGAAAGTCCATTTGTACTTACTAAATCAGAAAACCATGAAACAGAGCTTGGCTGGGGTAAAGCAAGAGCTATCTGTAATACAGCAACACTTGTGAGTCTCACTACTGGTAAAAAGAGAACAGCAATCCTTTATTGTAATAATGGAAGTATGAGCAAAGAAGCATTAAAAAGCATTCAGTCTCAGGTAGATGATGAATACAACCGTGAAGCAATCACCTGGAATGAACCACATTTAAGAATTCCAATCGTGTTAAAAAATGTACACTATACTTATAAACATAATGAGATTTATGTGATGACGGACCTAAAAACAAAGGAAGAATACGAAATGATACCACAAAGCTGGGCAGTTCCAGTCCTTGATAAACTAGAATACAATACCGTAGTGACTATTGCATATTGTGAAGGAAAATGGGCATTTGTCAGTAAGAAAGAAACAGCGGATATTGGAAAATATAAATTTGACATCCGGTAAGTTAATTTTTTTGGTTTTGCTGCCTTAGAGTGAGTTTGAAAAATGCATATCCGGCAGAAAGCATTTTTCAAACTCATTCTAGACAAATCAATATTCTTGAAATCTTCCTCTAATTGTGTTACTCTAATCTGTGACTTTATTATATGATAAAATTTACAATAAAATTGCAAAGTATTCTCGGAAGGTTTTTGTAAAATGATTTTCCGAGAGTACTTTCTTAAAGGAAAGGAGCTTTTTATGGAATTTAAGAATGTAATCGCGATTGATGCGATGGGTGGAGATAATGCACCAGGAGAGATTATTAAAGGTGCAATTGAAGCGATTAATGAAAGAGCAGACATTAAACTTTGTCTGTTTGGTGATAAGGATAAGATTGAGACAGAGCTTAATAAATATACTTATAATAAGGAACAGATTGAGATTACCCATACAACAGAGGAGATTAGCTGTAACGAAGCTCCGGCAATGGCAATTAAGAAGAAAAAGGATTCTTCTTTAGTTGTTGCGATTAAATCTGTTAAAAGCGGCGAGTGCGATGCCATTGTTTCTGCAGGAAGTTCAGGAGCAATTCTTGTTGGCGGACAGGTTTTAATTGGAAAGGGGAAGGGTGTAAAGAGAGCGCCTCTTGCACCTCTTACTCCAACAGCCAAGGGTGTTTCTCTTTTAATTGACTGCGGTGCGAATGTCGATGCCCGTCCGGAACATCTTTTACAGTTTGCACAGATGGGTTCTATTTATATGGAAGATGTTGTTGGTGTGAAGAATCCTCGTGTTGCTATCGTAAATATTGGTGCGGAAGAGGCAAAAGGTAATGCACTTGTAAAGGAAACATATCCTTTATTAAAGGCATGTAAGAATATTAATTTCATTGGAAGTATTGAGGCAAGAGATATTCCAAAGGGTGAGGCAGATGTTATCGTAACAGAAGCATTTGTTGGCAATGTTATCTTAAAGCTCGAAGAGGGACTTGCCAGTACATTGATTCACGTAATTAAAGAAGGAATGATGTCCACTACAAGAAGTAAGATTGGTGGACTTTTAGTAAAACCAGCTTTAAAAGATACATTAAAGACATTTGATGCGACAGAGTACGGCGGAGCTCCGCTTCTTGGGTTAAAGGGTCTTGTTGTAAAGATTCACGGAAGTGCAAAAGCAAAAGAGACAAAGACTGCCATCTTCCAGTGTGTTACTTTTAAAGAGCAGCGCATTAATGAAAAGATTGTAGCGCATCTTGCAGAAGAAATGGCACAGGAAAAAGAAGAGAAGGCAGGCGAGCAGTAATGATTCGGACAGAAAGATTTAAAGGATTAGAGGAAAAGATTGGTTATACTTTTACAAATAAGCGTACTTTAGCACTGGCAATGACACACAGTTCTTATGCGAATGAGCAGAGAGGACGCAGAAAAGCGAATAACGAACGTCTGGAGTTCTTAGGAGATGCAGTGTTAGAAGTTACGATCTCTGATTATGTATTCAGAGAATATCCAGGTTATAATGAAGGACGGCTTACGAAGCTTCGTTCCAGTCTCGTATGTGAGTATACATTAGCCATTTGTGCAAGAGATGTGGAGCTTGGCAAATATCTTCTTTTAAGCAGAGGAGAAGATGCAACGGGAGGAAGAGAAAGAGATTCTATTCTTTCTGATGCCTTTGAGGCCTTAATTGGGGCAATCTATTTGGACGGTGGAATGGATAAAGCGAGAACATTTATTCATACTCATCTGTTAAAAGATGTGGAGGATAAGTCCTTATTTTATGATGCCAAAACAATTTTACAGGAGATGGTACAGGCCGGACCGGATCCACGTCTTCAGTATGTCCTTACAAAAGAAGCTGGACCGGATCATAACAAGGAATTTACAGTCGAAACAAGAATCGGTGGCAAGACATATGCTATCGGTAAGGGAAAGACCAAAAAGGGAGCAGAGCAGATTGCCGCTTATCAGACCATACTACTGTTAAAAAAACGGCGGGGGTAGTATGTATTTAAAAAGTATCGAAATTAATGGATTTAAATCCTTTGCCAATAAAATCGTATTTGAATTTCCGCAGGGAATTACAGGAATCGTAGGACCAAACGGAAGCGGCAAAAGTAATATCGGGGATGCGGTACGATGGGTTTTGGGGGAGCAAAGTGCCAGACAGCTTCGAGGTTCAAAGATGGAAGATGTCATTTTTTCCGGTACCCAGAGTAGAAGACCGATGGGATTTGCCTATGTGGCGATTACTTTTGAGAATGCTAACCGAATTATTCCTCTTGATTATGAGGAAGTGACGGTAGCAAGAAGAGTATATCGTTCTGGAGAGAGTGAGTATCTTATTAACGGAAGTTCTTGCAGAAGAAGAGATATTGTAGAGCTTTTTTACGATACCGGTATTGGTAAAGAAGGATATTCAATTATTGGACAGGGACAGGTAGAGAAAATCTTAAGTGGTAAGATTGAAGATAGCCGAGAACTGTTTGATGAAGCAGCAGGTATCGCCAAATATAAAAAGAATCGTACGGTTACGGAGAAGTCTTTAGAACAGGAACGCCAGAATTTAGAGCGTGTTACTGACATTTTGACAGAGCTTGAAAAACAGGTTGGACCGTTAGAAAAACAGAGCGCAAAGGCAAGGGAATATTTAAAACTTCGTGATGAGGAAAAAGATATTGATATTCATCTTTTCCTTTATGATTATGAACGACTGCAAAAAGAGCAGGAAGAAAATGCACGTCAGTACAAAATCGTTTCCGGTGACTTAGAAGATACGAGAAAAACGTATGAAAAGATTAAAGAAAAGAATGGCAAGCTTCAGGAGCAGACCCAGGCAATAACAGAGAGCCTTGAGACAAAGGAGTCAGAAAAGGAAGAACTTCGACGGAAAAAAGAAGCAAAAGATAGCGAGATTCTTCTTCTATCTCACAAAGTAGAGTCTAACACGCTTTTAATTACACATTATAAAGAGTTAGAACAGCAGAGTGAAGATAAAAAAAGTACAAAAACAAAAGAAGTTGAAGCATTAAAGCAGAAAAGCATACAAAAAGAACAAAATATCAAAGATGGACAAAAAAAATTAGAAGATTTAGAAGAGTTCATTATTACGAAAAGAAAAGAGCAGGAGACTTGCGAGAGAAAAATTTCGGGAGAGAATGACCGGCTTTTTTCAATTATGAATACCAGTTCGGATACCAAGGAAAAGCTTAGCCGTTATGCGACAATGGAAGAACAGTTAGAGATTCGTAATGCCGAGTATAACAGTCGTTATATTTCTTTTAATTCCGAATTAAAAGAGTATAATGAAATGGCAGAAGATTTGCTTAAACAGCAGGATGCAGCCAAAGAAGCTTTTGAAAAACAGGAAACACGGTATCAGGAGCTTGAAGCAACAGGAAAACATCTTCAGGAAAAAGAACAGAAATATCAGGAAGAGATGGGAATCTTAAACCAGGAGTACCTTCGCACAAAGTCCCGCTATGAGACACTTATGAATATTACGGAGAGGTATGATGGCTATAACCAGTCCATTCGCCGTATTATGGAGCAAAAAAATGCGAATCCAGATATTATAGGTGTAGTAGCGGATATATTAGATCTTCCAGAAAAATATGAAACAGCGATTGAAATTGCGCTTGGAGGAGCCCTGCAAAATATTGTTACTGAAGATAATGAGACCGCCAAAAAGATGATTAACTTTTTAAAGAAAAATCGTTTTGGACGTGCAACATTTTTGCCTCTTACAAATATCCGAAGAAGAAACAGTACGATTTCTCCATCTGTTTTACAGGATGAGGGAGTGATTGGTATTGCCAGCACACTTGTACAGGTAGAAGAACGTTTTCAGGCACTGGTAGATTCCTTGCTTGGAAGAACTGTTGTTGTAGATACGGTAGATCATGCTCTTGCACTGTCAAGAAAGAATAATTTTAGTCTTCGTCTTGTTACACTTGATGGTGAATTATTGAATCCTGGCGGTGCGATTACTGGTGGAGCGTTCCGGCATTCCGGCAATCTCCTCGGACGAAAGCGTGAAATAGAGGAGTGTAAAGATTCTTTAAGAAAAGCAAAAGCAAGCTGGGAAGAAAGAAAAAAAGAACTTTCGGAGTTAAAAGTAAGACAGCAGAAGTTAGAAGAGCAAAAACAGCAACGAAAGGAAAAATTAGATGTAGCCTCTCTATTGCTTCATGATTTGAATAATCAGATTCCAGATATGGATGCAAAGAAGAAAGAACTAAAAGAAAGAATCGCATCTTTAAAAGAAGAACATCAGATATTAAAAGAACAAATCGATGAAATTCGTTCTCAGAAAGAAACCCTGTTAAAAGAACAGGAAGACAATAAACAGATTCATGAGCAAAATAATACTGTCCTTGATTCACTGAAAGAGAAGCTTTCTGAAATAAGGGCAGAAGTTTCTAAACTTGAATCTGAAAAAAACGAACAGAGAATTTCTCTTTCAAAAATGCGTCAGGAATTAGATTATCTGCGTAGTAATCAGAAGCGTATTGAAAAAGAGATAGATAACCTTCAGAGTTCTTTAGAAGAAAACAAAAAAGAAACAAAGCGTCTTACCGAGGAAAATATTTCTTATGAAAAAGAACAGAGGACATTGAAAGAGGCCTTGAAAGAGATTACCATACAAATGGATGAAATTTCCGGAAAACTCGAAGAATTAAAACAACAGCGTTCTACTGCTATGAAAAAGCAGAATCAGATTTTTCAGGAATTAGAGGGTGAGAATGAAAAGCTGTTGATTCTTGAAAAAGAGGCTTCTAAGTTATCTTCAAAACAGGAACGTATGAGGGAAGACTTTGAAGGTAAGATTGATTATATGTGGGAAAGCTATGAGATTACATATAATCAGGCACTTACTTTGAAGCATTATGAAGTAAAAACAGAGGAAGCTGCTGAGCAGCGTAAACAGAAAAAAGAACTGCAAAGACAGATTAAGGAACTTGGAAATATCAACATCAATGCCATTGAAGAATATAAAGAAGTTGGTGAGAGATATGAGTTCTTGAAAGGACAGTATGACGATATCAAAGAGGCGGAAGCAAAACTGCTCACGATGATTGAGGAATTAAATACTGCTATGAAAGAACAGTTCACAAAGGAATTTGGAAATATTCAGCAGATGTTTACCACTGTTTTTCAGGATTTATTTGAGGGAGGTACTGCTTCCCTTGAGCTTATGGATACGGATAATATTTTAGAGTGTGGTATTCGTATTATCGCACAGCCACCGGGAAAGAAGTTGCAAAATATTATGTTGCTTTCTGGTGGAGAGAGAGCATTGACGGCGATAGCTTTATTATTTGCTATTCAAAACCTAAAACCATCTCCATTCTGTCTCCTTGATGAGATTGAGGCGGCCCTTGACGATGCGAATATTGTGCGTTTTTCCAAGTATTTGAAGAAGCTTTCAAAAGATACGCAGTTTATCGTTATCACACATCGAAGAGGAACGATGAATGCGGCAGATGCCTTGTATGGAATCACGATGCAGGAGAAAGGTATTTCTACATTAATTTCTGTTGATTTGATTGATAAAGATTTAAATTGATGATGAAGAGTTCTCTTAAAAGTAATGAATAATGATGTGATTATGCAAAAATATGGATTTTTTTGTAGTAGGCAAAGTGGTTTTAAATAATAAAAATGATATAATGAAAACAATAGGATAGATAGTTACAGCAAATTCAGAGAGGAGTAATTATGGGAGAGAAAAAAGGATTTTTCAGCCGACTGGTCAGTGGACTGACTAAAACAAGAAAGAATATTGCTTCAGGTCTTGATTCTATTTTTCATGGATTTTCAAAAATTGATGATGATTTCTATGAAGAACTAGAAGAGATTCTGATTATGGGTGACCTTGGTGTAGATACGACAATGAATATCATTGAAGATTTACAGGAAAAAGTTAAAGAGGAGCACATTAAAGAGCCTACAGAGTGCCGTCAGCTGTTAATTGACATTATTAAAAAGCAGATGGAAGTTGATGAGACAGCTTACGAATATGAGAACTGCACTTCGGTTGTTCTCGTAATCGGTGTAAACGGTGTTGGAAAGACAACCACAATCGGAAAGCTTGCTGCACAGTTAAAATCACAAAATAAAAAGGTTATTATGGCAGCGGCAGATACTTTCCGTGCAGCAGCGATTGAGCAGCTTACAGAATGGTCTAACAGAGCAGGTGTTGATATTATTGCACAGCAGGAAGGTTCTGATCCTGCAGCGGTTATTTATGATGCCTGCCAGGCAGCAAAGTCAAGACATGCGGATGTGCTTTTATGCGATACTGCCGGACGTCTTCATAATAAGAAGAACTTAATGAATGAGCTTTCAAAGATTCGAAGAGTCATTGAGAGAGAATTTCCGGAAGCTTACCTTGAGACTTTGATTGTTCTTGATGGAACAACGGGTCAGAACGCTTTAGTGCAGGCAAAACAGTTTAAGGAGGTATCTGATATTTCTGGTATCGTACTTACAAAGCTTGACGGAACTGCAAAAGGTGGCATTGCCATCGCAATTCAGGCAGAGCTTGGCATTCCTGTAAAATATATCGGAATCGGAGAGAAAATCGAAGATTTACAGAAGTTTGATGCCGATTCTTTTGTAAATGCACTCTTTGAGAAGCCAGCAGAAGACGAAGAATAAAAGATTGTCAATCGCAAAATTTTCGTGTATTAAGAATGATTATAAATTTTGAAAATGGTGAACAAGAAAAAAGAATGAAAAAAGCTATTCATAATTATATAATTGCGATATAATTATAAAAATATGGCGAATGTCTAGTGTACTGTCTCAGGGATATTTTATCTTGCGAAAGAGAAGAATTCAGGTGGAAATTATGTAAATATCATTGAGACAGTACACTAGATAGTGCTGTTAGAAGGACATAGTGGAGGAATACATATTATGATGGAAAAATTATCATTGGATAAATTTGAAGAAGCGTACGAGCGAGTGCAGGAGGTTGTTCTGCCAACAAACCTTATACAGAGTGACTTCTTCTCACAGATGACAGGAAACAAAGTTTATTTTAAACCAGAGAATCTTCAGCTTACAGGAGCGTACAAGATTCGTGGTGCATATTACAAAATCAGTACATTAAGTGATGAGGAAAAAGCAAAAGGTCTTATCACAGCATCTGCTGGAAACCATGCACAGGGTGTTGCCTATGCTGCAAGAAAGTTTGGGGCACCGGCAATCGTTGTCATGCCTACAACAACTCCTTTATTAAAAGTAAACCGTACAAAGGAACTTGGTGCAGAAGTCGTTCTTCATGGTGACGTATATGATGAAGCCTGCGAAAAAGCAAAAGAATTAGCAGCAGAGCATGGCTATACGTTCGTACATCCGTTTGACGATTTAGAAGTAGCAACTGGACAGGGCTCTATCGCAATGGAAATCGTAAAGGAACTTCCTACTGTAGATACAATTTTAGTACCTGTTGGTGGCGGTGGACTTTCCACAGGTGTCTCTACTCTTGCGAAGATGTTAAATCCTAAAATTAAAGTCATTGGTGTAGAACCAGCCGGAGCGAACTGTCTGCAGGAATCCTTAAAAGCAGGGCATCCAGTAACTTTAAAGGGGATAAATACAATCGCTGATGGTACTGCAGTAAAAACACCTGGTGAGACTATTTTCCCATATCTTCAGGAAAATTTAGATGACATTATCACCATCGAAGATGATGAGTTAATTGTTGCTTTCCTTGATATTTTAGAAAACCATAAGATGCTTGTTGAAAACTCTGGACTCCTTACAGTAGCCGCTTTAAAACATTTAAAACCGGAAGGAAAGAAAGTTGTATCTATCTTAAGTGGTGGAAATATGGATATTATTACATTGGCTTCTGTTGTACAAAACGGTCTTATCCAGCGTTCTAGAATCTTTACGGTTTCTGTTTTACTGCCGGATGTACCAGGACAGCTCAACAAGGTATCCAAAGTTATTGCAGATGCACAGGGTAACGTTATCAAGCTTGAACATAACCAGTTTGTTAGCGTAAACCGTAACAGCTCTGTAGAGCTTACCATCACAATGGAAGCATTTGGTCATGATCATAAGAAGAAAATTATTGAAGCTTTACGTGCGGCTGGTTTTAAACCAGAGGAAAGAACAACAAGAGGAGTTTACCAATAAATAATCAAATAGAATGTCAGCAGCTTAAAAGATATAATCTTTTGTATATTGTAAGAAGAGTATAGAGAAAAGGACTATGTTGCTGAAACATTCAATTTGTAATTGAATTATAAAAAGAAAAAATAACATATCTTACAGCCTGTTTCATATATTATAAGAAACAGGCTGTTTTTTGTATAACAGAAATTGTAGCACAGGTAGAAAAATTGTCAGGTAAGAGTTTTGTTTTATAAAACCTTGCCATACAGCTATTTTAGAAAGGGGAGAATGTGAGTGATGGAATCATAGGATTAAGCATTGCATTTCTATTTTTATACATCCATTTCAGGAAGGAGGAAATATGTGCAGCAGAAATTATACAGAGAAGAACTGCTTCAGATTTTTCCACAGAAATTAAGGCAGAGCATAGAAAATAGCGTAATATTTGAAAATCTTATAGAAATTCGCCTTCGAGCGGAACTTCCAGTTTCAATTGTAACAACAGAGGAAAATTATTTTCTAAAAAAAGAAGAGGATAGGAAGAGAAAGGAAATTATAAAAAAAAGAGAGAGCTTATGGATTTTGTCACCGGAAGAATTACAACTTATTTTTGAAAAAATCAGCCAATATTCTGTATTTGCCTATACGGAAGAAATCGGGGAAGGATTTATTACTTTAAAAGGTGGACATCGAGCAGGTTTATGTGGAAAATATTACTATAGAGGGAAGGGTAAACCACAGATTAAAAATATTTCTTCGATAAATCTTCGTGTAGCAAGAGAAGTGACTGGTTGTGCTGAACCAATCATACAAAAACTTTTTGAAGAAAAAACATTTTGTCATACATTATTAATATCGCCGCCAGGTTATGGGAAAACGACATATTTGCGGGATATTATCCGGCTGCTTTCTGATGGGACAGGAGAGATTGAAGGAAAAAACGTATCGGTTATAGACGAGAGGAGTGAAATTGGAAACCGGACAAGAGAAGGAATTGGATTTTATTTAGGAAATCGAACAGATTTGATGGATCACTGCCCCAAAGCAGAGGGAATGCTGATGATGCTTCGTACTATGACACCGGAAATTCTTGCAGCAGACGAGATAGGTGGAGAAAAAGATATTCGGGCTATGGCTTATGTCCGAAATTGTGGTTGTCGTTTATTAATGACGGTACATGGAGATTCCATACAAAATATCTTTGCACGTCCGGTATTAGGAGAATATTTAAAAAAGTATCCCTTTGAGCGGTATGTATTTTTAAGTAAAGGGGATAACGGCAAACGAAAAATAACAGTGTATGACCAAAATGGGACGCGAAAATAAGAGATAAAAGAGAAATACAGAAAATGGACAAAATATATAAAATAGCCAGAATGTGAAAAACAAAATAAGAGCAGCTAAGAAACATAGGTAGAGAATGATGATTAAAGTAAAAGAGTAACAGATAAAGTAAGAAAAACATAAAAATCAAAAAAAGGAGAGAAATTTTTTATGGTAAAAATATTTGGGGGATGTCTGTTACTGCTTGCAGCATATTTAGCTGGACTTAAAATTATGGAGCCTTTAGCAGAGCATATTCGACTTTTAGAAGAAGGAGATTTGTTATATCGGATTCTTGAATCAGAAATTCGAAACACAAAAACACCATTGCCGTTACTGTTTGGAGAATTGAGTGACCGTACAAGTACTTTATGGCATAATTTTTTTTTGAACTTTCCATTACATTGTCAAAAAACACAGAAGAAAGTTTTCAAATAATCTATGAGAGACTTTTGAAAAAAATATGGAAAGACCAGTTTTCAAAAGAGGAGCAAAACCTGTTTTTGAATGCTGGAAGGAATCTTTTGTCAGATGATATGTATTATCAAAAAGAGGAAATAAAGCAGCTTTCCACCTATTTGAATGAACAAATTAGTCAAATGAAAAAAGAATATACTGTAAAGAAAAAAGTAGTCCTTGTTTCCTGTCTTTGTATAGGAACACTCGCAGTAATTTTACTTTTTTAAAAAGACAGGTGGTGTGAAGAAAAAGGAGAGAAGCATGACGATTGAACTGATTTTTAAAATAGCAGCCGTAGGAATTCTTGTGACGATACTTGGTCAGATTTTAAAGCATTCCGGCAGGGACGAACAGGCATTTTTAGTGTCACTGGCAGGGCTTTTTATTGTACTGTCGTGGATAATACCCTGTATCAGTGAACTGTTTTCTGAAATATACAGCCTTTTTCAGTTATAAAGGGAGTTGAGATTCATGCTTGTTTTTAAAATTGCACTTATTGGGATTGCAGGAGCAATCCTTGCAATGGTTACAAAACAATTTAAGCCAGAATACAGTACGTTGGTATTATTTGCACTCTGTCTTTTTCTTGTAGGTTATCTTACCTCTGGTTTGGGAGAGGTTTTAAATTTTGTGCAGACTCTGCAGAAGAAAATCCCAATCAGTATAACATATATCAAAATTTTATTTAAATTGCTTGCTATTGCTTACATATGTCAGATTGCATCAAATCTATGTGAAGATTTAGGATATCGTTCTATTTCCTTTCAGATAGAAACTATTGGAAAAATTTCTATTTTGTTATTAAGTATACCGATTATTCAGTCATTACTTGAAACAGTAGAACACTTTCTTGGATAAAAATGGAATATAAGCAGATAGCGAAGAAGGAACTTAATTAGCAAATAAATGAAGGAGAAAGCAGGTGAAGGCAATTTCATTAAAAAACAATGATTATGTAAAATGTGTTACAGTAATCCTGTTTTTCTTTCTTTTTTTTGGAAGTTGCAATATTTATGTGCAGGCACAGAACGAACAGAATATACAGCAGGACATAGAAAAACAGATTGACATTCACGCCCTTTCACAGGAAATTAAGCAGCTAGGGGAAGAATATCCAGATTTTTCGTCTATTTTCAAAAAAATTCTTTCAATGCAGTTTACACAAGCAGCACAGGAAATCGGACAATGGATTTTTGATACTGCAATGCAGGAAATTTTTTCTTCGAAATTTCTTATTGGCGAGCTTGTTGGAGTCCTTCTTTTTTCTGTATTTTTTTCTAATATTTCTTCCGCTTTTTCGTCTTATGGAGTATCAGATAGCGGTTTTTTTATATCGTATCTTCTAATATATTCTATTATTTTTACAAATTTTACGACAATGACTTCCCTTTTTAAAAATACAGTAATTTTGCTTTCTTCTTTTTTAAAAATATTGTTGCCAGTGTATACATTAGCCATTTCTTTGTCTGGAAATCTTTCTAGTGGTGTAGTTTTTTATGAATATTTTATGATTGTGGTATTACTTTTAAACTGGATCTGCATAAAAATTTTTCTTCCACTATTACAGTATTATTTTCTTTTGGAATTGTTGAATCATTTTTCAGAAAAACAAAATATTTCAAGATTATGTGAAGGAATGTATTTTCTTTTATCAAAAGGAATACAGATACTTTTTTTCACTTTTTTTGGATTTCATTTATTAGAAGCAATGATTGCCCCGTCAGTTGATGTAGCAAAAAGTAATATAGTAAATAAAATGATAGGAATAATTCCTGGAGCAGGTTCTATTGTTCAAAGTGTCACGGGAACAGTGCTGGGTTCCTCTCTTATTATAAAAAATGCAGTGGGTGCTTCGGGTATCCTTTTTTTACTTGTCCTTCTTATTTTACCCCTCATAAAATTATTACTTTATGTGCTGTTTTATTTTCTTTTGTCTGTTTTATTAGAGCCGATAGCAGAGGAACGTTTTTCATTATGTATCAGTACAGCAGTAAGATGTGGAATGTTGATGATAAAGGTATTATGTATGTCCTCTGTTTTATTTGTTGTTATCCTTGCACTTACTAGTCTGACAACAAATCATATGGGATAGGATTATCATGAAAAAGGAAGCAAAAAGAAACTAAAAAATAGGAGACAGGTGAAATGGAATATATAAAAGGATGGTTAAAGACAATTTTATACATGAATATTCTCCTGTTAATCTGCGATAATCTGATGAAGAAAACATCCTGCGAAAAATATTACCGTTTTTTTTCAGGATTTTTGTTAGTACTTTGCCTGCTAAAACCGGTCATTGATTTTACAGGAACAGAGCCGTATTTCCATGCGTCTTTTATACAAAAAGAGTGGAAAAATGAGTGGAATGTTTTAAAAAATTCAAAAGAGTTACGTGGAATAGAAGATCAGGTTAGAAAAGAACGAGAAACTGCTTATCAAAATCAGATAAAAGAAATAGCGGATAGTTGTGGTGTTTTAGCAGATAATGTTGTTTTTCGGTGGGATGAGACAGGAGAAAATATTAAAAAAATAAAAATAAGAGGAAATTTTCAAGAAGGGGAAACTAAGAAACAGATAAAGTCTACACAGATAGAAACATTAAAAAAAATAATAATGCGAATCTATAATTTAGAAGAAGCAGATATTCGTATAGAGGTGGGGTGAATATGGACAAAAAGTTGCAAAAAAAAATCAATTTAAAAGATTTTGGAATAGAAAAAATTATCTTGATAGCGATTGCTGGAATACTCCTTCTTGTGGCGAATTTTTCTGAGTGGCGGACTTCTTCTTTAAAGACACAGGAAAAAGAAGAAAAATCTGTACAGACAAGCCAGAATGATGCATATGTGGAGACTCTAGAAAATAAATTAGTACATATCCTTGAGAATGTGGATGGTGTAGGAAAGGTAGAGGTAATGATTACATTAAGGTCTTCAAAAGAATCTGTATTAAATAAAGATATATCTGAGGAGGCACAGACAGAAGAGGAAAAAGGTAACGAGACACAAAAAATAAATAATAGTCAAAAAACACAAGAAGAAACGATTTTATCTGACGGTTCAGGAAATTCTGCTCCTTATGTAGTAAAAGAACTTGAACCACAGATTGCGGGAATCATTATTTCCTGTGAGGGAGCGGAAAATAAAGTTGTTGCATCTTCAGTATTAGAGGCAGCACAGGTATTGTTTGGCGTTTCAGCAAATCATATTAAAGTGTTAAAGATGGAGGTTGCAAAATGAAAAAAGTATTTCAAAAAAATCAGATTGCTATTACTGCATTGGCAATTATGATTGCAGTAGCAGGATATTTGAACTTTACGGAACAAAATACATCAATTGAAGGAACGAAAAAAACAGGAGATTCGGTAGAAACAATTGATACAATGGATATTTCAGATGGGGATTCTCTTATAAAGGAAAAAGCAGAGATTTCAAAGGGTACATCAGATGATTCAGCAAAAAGTAATGGAGCCAGTTCAAGTGAGGGGAAGACGGCGACAGGTAGTGAGACAATCGGTGAAGCAGTTCTTACGCAGGCACAGGTCAGTGAATATGTTGCCGGAGCAAGGATGGAAAGGGAACAGACACATTCGAAGACAAAGGAATCATTAAATGAGATTATAAATAGCAATTCTGTTAATGAGGAGGCTAAGAAAGAGGCAGTAGATAAGCTAACAGAGCTCGCAGATATTATGGAAAAAGAAACAGCAACAGAACAGCTTCTTGCATCGAAAGGATTTGAAAATGCGGTGGTATCTATTGGGGATGACAGTGTAGATGTTGTGCTTAATTATGAGGAACTTTCTTCAGCTGACAGAGCACAGATTGAGGATATTGTTACAAGAAAAACAGGCTACAGTGTAAGTCAGCTTGTAATTAGTAAAATGCAGACTACAGAAAGTTGAAAGATTTCTGTTGCAAAAACAAGGATGTCTGTTATAATTATAGAATAAATCGATATAAAATTGTTTACATTTTATAAAAAGACTTTTCATGTAGTTCTTGTGCCAGATAGCAGTTAAAAAGTGATAGGAGAATTACATGAAAGGTATTCCTGTAAACTGTAGACAAAAGGAGGTTTCCATGGGAAAAGAAAAAGATATAAAGATAAATCATACGGTTTATAACATAGAGGACGTAGGACAGGTTCAAATCGCAGATGAAGTTGTTGCCGTGATTGCTGGACTGGCAGCCACAGAGACAGATGGTGTTGCTAAGATGTCTGGGAATATTACGAATGAAATCGTAAGTAAGCTTGGAATGAAGAAGCTTTCTAAGGGTGTGAAGGTTGTTATTACCGGCACACAGGTTGATGTAACTTTGAATCTGGTATTAAATTATGGTGTGAGCATTCCAAAGACTTCTCAGGAAGTGCAGGATAAAGTAAAGAGTGCCATTGAGACAATGACAGGACTTACTGTTTCCGAGGTAAATATCCGCATAGCCGGAATCCAGATGGATTATGAATAGACAACAGAGAATATACGGAAGATAACGGAGGTTTGACACATGAAGATGTCCAGAAGAAAGGTAAGAGAGACGATTTTTCTTTTACTGTTTCGCATAGAATTTAATACACAGGAAGAATTACAGGAGCAGATGAAGTGGTACTTTGAAGAAAGACCAGATATCGAAAGCAAGGATCAGCTCTATATTGAGACTAAGATTGGAAGCATTTTAAAGCGTCTTCCAGAGCTTGATGAGAAGATTCATTCAATCTGTGAGGGATGGAGACTTGAAAGATTAGGAAAGCCAGAACTGGCTATTTTACGTCTTGCAGTTTATGAGATTACAAATGATGCAAATATTCCTACGGGAGTCGCCATCAATGAGGCCGTAGAGCTTGCAAAGATTTATTGCAGTGAGGAAGCTCCTCGTTTTATAAATGGAGTTCTTGCAAAGCTGGCATAGCGAATGATTCGTGACCTGTACCTGGATAACTGAAAAAGAATGAGGCGGCACGGAACAAGAATTCTTTGCCGCCTTTTTCATCTGATTTGGTGGTTTATAAATGAAACATATTTTTTCTGTTACACAGATTAATTCCTATATTCATCGCATTTTTGAAAGCGATTATGCACTGAAAAAGATTTATCTAAAAGGAGAAGTTTCGAATTGTAAGTATCACTCTTCTGGTCATATTTATTTTACTTTAAAGGATGAAAAGAGTGCATTGCGATGTATTATGTTTTCCTCAGATCGCGTTAGAGGACTTACTTTTCGTTTAGAAGACGGACAGCTTGTAGAAGTCTGCGGTAATATTTCTGTATATGAGCAGACTGGAACATATCAGCTGTATGCTCGTAGTATTGAACTTTCCGGAGCGGGAGAATTATATATCCGCTATGAACAAAGAAAGCAGGAATTGGCAGAAAAAGGCTATTTTGATTTTGAAAGAAAAAAGCCACTGCCTGTTTATCCTGAAAAGATAGGGATTGTGACTGCACTTACAGGAGCAGCAATAGAAGATATTAAAAGCATTGCAAAAAGAAGGAATCCGTCTGTACAGCTTTATTTATATCCCGCGAAGGTACAGGGAGAGGGAGCTGCACAGCAGATTGCCAGAGGAATTCGGTATTTTGATAAGGCAGGAGTGGATATTATCATTATCGGACGAGGCGGCGGATCGATAGAGGATTTATGGGCATTTAATGAGATGGCTGTGGCAGATGCAATCTATCAGGCAAAGACTCCGATTATATCTGGAACTGGACATGAGATAGACATGACAATTGCGGATTATTGTGCGGATGTCCGGGCTGCTACACCATCTGCTGCTTGCGAGCTGGCAATTCCTGATGTGCATTCCCTTTATACAAGGATTGATAATTATAATGACGCTCTTAACGTACAGATGGAACAAAGACTGCTTAATATGAGGCAGCAGGCAGCTCTCTTTGAAAAAAAGCTTGAAGCGCAGAGGCCAGATCGAAAACTTATGGAACATCGTCTTGTTTATGAGCGTTTAGAACATCGTCTTATACAGGCAATGAAAGAAAAATACACAGACCGTCAGCAGAAGTTTATAAGATATGTAGATAAACTATCTGGATTATCCCCTACCTCCAGGCTTCGCGGCGGGTATGTATTTGCGCAGACAAAGGAGGGGCAGCCGATTGTTTCCGTAAAACAGATAGAAGAAGGACACTCCTTCTTTGTAACACTTTCTGATGGAGAAGCAGAGGTTATGCCACTTATTATCAGAAAAGATACAAAATAAAGAGGTTTGTTATGGCAAAAACAAAGTTTTCAATAGAAGATGCTTTTGAACAGTTAGAGGATATTATCGGGCAGCTTTCTTCAGAAGAAGTCAGTCTGTCTGATTCTATGGCTCTTTATAAGAAGGGAGTCAAGCTTTTAGATAAATGTTCTCAAACATTAGATAAAACAGAAAAAGAGATAATTATCTTACAGGAGGAGCAAAATGAATCCGTCCATAAAGGAACAGCTTTCGAAGAAGACAGAGCAGATTGAGAAAAAGATTTATCCATTTCTTCCCGAAGAAAAAGGATTACAAAAAACAGTATTAGCAGCAATGAATTACAGCGTAAAGGCAGGGGGCAAAAGAATCCGTCCTATGCTTATGTCAGAGACTTATAAAATGTTTGGAGGAAGGGATTCTTCCGTAATTGAGCCATTTATGGCAGCGATTGAGATGATTCATACGTATTCTCTTATTCACGATGACCTTCCGGCCCTTGATAATGATAATCTTCGAAGAGGACTTCCGACAGCACATGTAAAGTTTGGGGAAGCGATGGCAATTCTTGCTGGAGATGCCTTATTAAACTATGCATTTGAAACGGCAGCGAAGGCATTTCATGGAACACAGCAGGACATACAGACGGCAAGGGCAATGCAGATTCTTGCAAGAAAGCCTGGAATTTATGGAATGATTGGCGGACAGACGGTAGATGTGGAAGAAGAGAACAAAGAAATTAGCTTTGATACTTTAATGTATATTCATAATAATAAGACAGCGGCATTGATTGAATGTGCGATGATGATAGGGGCAACGTTGGCTGGAGCTTCGGAAGAAGAAGTAGCAGTTATAGAACAGATTGCCAATAAAGTAGGAATTGCTTTTCAGATAGAGGATGATATTCTTGATGTGGTAAGTACTAGTGAAGTGCTTGGAAAGCCAGCAGGAAGCGATGAGAAAAACGGAAAGAATACGTATGTATTATTTAAGGGTATAGAACAATCAAAAAAAGATGCAGAGAAATATACAAAAGAGGCATTGCAGCTTTTTGACGAATTAGAGTATCAGAATGCTTTTTTACGTGAATTACTTCTGTACCTAGTTAAAAGAAAAAATTAAAAAGAACTATTCAGGAACAATTGGCGAAAACGTATCCGCAATGCTTCTGAATCGTTACAAATAAAAAATACCATTCGGAGGATGCGTAATGGGACGTTTATTAAATCAAATAAAAGAACCAAATGATATAAAGAGAATTTCTCCAAAGCTTTATCCGATTCTGGCACAGGAAATTAGAGATTTCCTATTGGAAAATGTCAGTCAGACAGGGGGACATCTTGCCTCAAATCTGGGAGCAGTAGAGATTACGATGGCGTTGCATATCTGTCTTCATTTTCCAGAGGATAAAGTGGTATATGATGTAGGACATCAGTCATATGTTCATAAAATACTGACGGGAAGAAAGGAAGAGTTTCCTTCTTTAAGACAAAAAGATGGGCTTTGTGGTTTTCCAAAACGAAGTGAGAGCGAGTGTGATGTATTTGGGACAGGACACAGCTCTACTTCTATTTCAGCTGCGTTAGGTTTAGCAGTAGCCAGGGATTTGCAGCAAAAAGAAGAAACTGTTGTTGCAGTAATTGGAGATGGGGCATTATCTGGCGGCATGGCATACGAGGCATTGAATAATTTATCCATTCTTCGAAAAGAAAAGAAGAACATGATTATTATTTTAAATGATAATAAAATGTCCATTTCAGAAAATGTTGGTGGGATGAGCCGTTATTTAAACGATTTGCGTTCCAGAAAAAGTTACAGTGAATTTAAAGAAAATGTAGAAAATGCGTTAAATAATATTCCAGGTGTAGGAAAAAGCGTTGCCAGAACCTTGAAAAAGTCAAAGGATTCCATTAAGCAACTGTTTATTCCAGGTATGTTATTTGAAAACATGGGAATTACTTATTATGGACTTGTAAATGGACATGATATATACGAGTTGATCCATGCGATAAATCGTGCGAAACAGCATGAGGGACCTATTTTGATTCATGCGATTACAAGAAAAGGAATGGGTTATAAAAATGCGGAAAGAAATCCGGAAAAGTTTCATGGAATTGGACCGTTTGATAAAGAAACAGGAGAGCTTCTGGTCCAAAAGACACAGAAAACATATACAGATATTTTTTCAAAAAGTCTCATAGAACTGGCAAGGGATAATAAAAAAGTGGTAGCAATCACTGCGGCCATGCCATCAGGAACAGGGTTAAAAACTTTTAAAAAGTGTTATCCAAAGCGTTTTTTTGATGTAGGCATTGCAGAGGAACATGCAGTTACGTTTGCCGCAGGGCTTGCTGCCCAGGGGATGCATCCGGTATTTGCCGTATACTCTTCTTTTTTACAAAGAGGATACGATCAGGTACTTCATGATGTGTGCATTCAGAAACTTCCAGTATTTTTTTGTATCGACCGTTCCGGACTTGTAGGAGCGGACGGAGAAACACATCAGGGAATTTTTGATATCTCTTACTTGAGCCATATTCCTAATATGGTACTGATGGCACCTAAAAATGCCAGAGAAATGCCGGAGATGATGAAGTTTGCTTTAGCGTATGATGGACCAGTAGCAATGAAGTATCCAAGGGGAAGTGTCTATGATGGATTATCAGAATTTAATGTCCCCGTGGAGCTTGGGAAGAGTGAAGTTATTTATGAGGGACGAGATGTTGTCATTTTGTCAGTAGGTAATATCATGGAAGAATGCGAAGAAGCAGTGAGAGTTTTGCAGGAAGAAGGGTATCATCCAGGCCTTGTCAATGTCCGTTTTATCCGACCGATGGATGAACAACTGTTGCACGAACTTGCTGCAAAGTATTCTCTCATTGTAACGATAGAGGAGAATCAGCTTATTGGAGGTTATGGACAGATGGTTTCCGCATTTCTCCATAAGAATAAATACCAAAATGACCTTCTTTCTCTTGGGATTGCAGATTATTTTGTGCGCCATGCAACGGTGGCACAGCAGAGAAAGGAAGCGGGAATCGACAAAGCTTCCATCGTAAAGTCAATTATAGACAGAATGAATTACAGATCAGATAGATAGGATGAATTAGAATGAAACAACGTTTGGACGTATTATTAGTAGAACAGGGACTTGCTACTTCAAGAGAGAAGGCAAAGGCGATGATTATGTCTGGTGTCGTTTTTGTAAATGGGCAAAGAGAGGATAAGGCTGGCAGCACCTTTGATGAAAAAGCGGCAGCAACTATCGAAATTCATGGCTCTACATTACGCTATGTAAGTCGTGGAGGGCTGAAACTTGAAAAAGCCGTGGAACAGTTTGGTTTTTCTTTAAAGGATAAAGTCTGCATGGATGTTGGAGCATCTACGGGAGGATTCACAGACTGTATGCTTCAAAATGGAGCAGTTAAGGTCTTTTCTGTCGATGTAGGAAGAGGGCAGCTTGACTGGAAATTAAGAAATGATGAGCGTGTTGTCTGTATGGAAAAGACAAATATGCGCTATGTGAAACCGGAAGACATTGGGGAACTTGTGGATTTTATTTCTATTGATGTATCCTTTATTTCTCTTACGAAGATTTTGCCTCCGGTAAGGTCTTGCTTAAAGGATGGTGGGCAGGTTGTCTGCCTTATCAAGCCACAGTTTGAGGCAGGAAGAGAAAAGGTAGGAAAAAAAGGTGTGGTAAGAGACCGTCAGGTACATGAAGATGTTATTAAGCAGATTATGGATTTTGCTTCAGCACTTGGATTTTCACTGTTACATCTTGACTATTCTCCGATTAAAGGACCGGAGGGCAACATAGAATACTTACTGCATTTATTAAACAGACCGGAGGAAAGCCAGATTAATGATGAGATGATACCGGATGTTGTTACGGCATCCCACCAGTCTTTGTCTCATCGTGAAGCGGCAAAGTAGACAGCATGAATAATTTTTTAATCATTGCAAATAAGCAAAAAGACATTAATTTAGAAATTACGGAACAGATAAAACACCATATTACAAGAATGGGTGCAGTGTGTAATGTATACGACCAGTATAACAGAGATGTTGTCTCCATAGACATTCCGGAAGGAACCCAGTGTATTCTTGTTATCGGAGGTGATGGCACGATTTTAGCAGCGGCAAGAATGCTTGTTGGAAACACAATTCCATTACTTGGGATTAATCTTGGTACACTGGGCTTTCTTGCTGATGTAAATCTTGCAGATTTATCAGAGACATTAGACTTGTTGCTAAAAGATCAATATCAGGTGGAAAATCGTATTATGCTTACAGCAGAAGTGTACAAACAGGGAGAAAAAGCGGCAACGTACATTTCACTGAATGACTTTAATATTAACCGTTTTGGAGCTTCTAGAGTCATTGGTTTAAAAGTTGGAATTAACGGTTCTGTAATTGACCGCTACCGTGCAGATGGCGTTATCGTTTGTACACCAACAGGCTCTACCGGCTATAATTTATCTGCCGGAGGTCCGATTATAAATCCTACCTGTAAGAATTTTGTTATTACACCCATTTGTCCACATTCACTAACAGCACGAAGTATCGTTCTTGCGAAAGAAGATGTGGTTACAGTGGAAGTAGAACAGATCAGGAGTAATATAAAGGAAGAAGCTATAATTTCCTTTGATGGAAGAGAAGGACTTTCTTTATTGCCAGGAGATCAGGTAAAAATATATAAATCACAGGAAGTAACGCCATTTATTAAGGCAACAGAAGTCAGCTTTGTGCAGATTTTAAAAGAGAAGCTTTTATAAGAGAAAGTGGAGATAAAAATGAAGGGAAAACGACAGGAAAAGATACTGGAGATTATCCGGACTAATGATATAGAAACACAGGAAGAATTGACGAAAAGATTGTCAGAAGCAGGATTTTCTTCTACGCAGGGGACAATTTCAAGAGATATCCGTGAATTGAAGCTTACCAAAGTTACTGGTGCAAATGGTAGACAGAAATATGCTCCAATCCAGACAGAAGATATTCATGTCTCAAATAAATATAAAAGAGTGTTGTCAGAGGGAATTCTTCATATGGACAATGCAGAAAATATCTTGGTGCTTAAAACTGTTCCTGGTATGGCAATGGCATGTGCAGCTGCGATTGATTCCATTTCTCTTCACGGAGTACTTGGGTGTATCGCCGGAGATGACACAATTATGTGCGTGGTAAAAGAAACTTCTATGGTGGAAGAAGTCATGAAGGAAATAGACACTATTATGAAAGGACATCGTTAACATCGGAGGATGCTATGCTCATAAATTTACACGTTAAAAATCTGGCACTTATTGAAGAAACAGAGGTCGATTTTACAGATCATTTAAATATACTTACCGGAGAGACCGGTGCAGGTAAATCCATCCTTATTGGTTCAATTCAGTCTGCACTTGGTGCAAAAATACCAAAAGATATGATAAGGAATGGCTGTGACAGTGCACTTATTGAACTGATTTTTCATACACAGAGTCCGGCAGTACAAAAGAAAATGGAAGAATTTGAGCTTCCTTTTGAGGACGGCGAGATTATCATATCAAGAAGAATTACGAATAATCGGGTCATTAATAAGGTAAATGATATCAGTGTCACGATTGGCAGACTAAAAGAACTTTCTCCGCTTCTTCTTGATTTGAGTGGACAGCATGAGAATCAGCTTCTTTTAAAACCGCAGAATCATTTAAAGATTATTGACAGCTATCATCGAAGTATTATTACTCCTGTAAAGGAAAAGATGGCCTCTTTGTATCAAAAGTATCAGGAATTACATAAACAGCTTTCTGAACAGAATATGGAAGAAGAACAGCGGCTTCGTGAGATGGAATTTTTAAAATATGAAATTCAGGAGATAGAAGAGGCACGTCTGCGTCCAGGAGAGGATGAAACCCTCGAAGCGGAATACCAGAAAGTGTCTCATGCAAGAGAGATTCTCTCAGATTGTGCGACAGTTCACGAAATGACAGCAGGACAAAATGGCTGTGCAGGCGATCTTATTGGTTCCGCGGTACAAAGATTGTATACGGTAGCGAATCTTGATGAGGATGCAAAGGGATTAACGGAACAGTTACAGACCATTGATTCTTTGCTTAACGATTTTAACCGGGAGCTTTCCGGCTATATCGATTCGATGGAATTTGATGGGGAAGAGTTCATCCAGTTAGAAGAGCGATTGAATCTGATTAATCACTTGAAAGCCAAATATGGAGACTCCATCGAAAAGATTCAGAAATATCACGATGACAGTGTTGAAAAATATGAAAAACTTTCCAATTATGAAGAGTATATTTCTGAAATAAAAAGGGAATTATCTAAAGTAGAGGAAAGGTTAAGTATACAATGTAATAAATTAACAGCGCTACGCAAAGAAGCAGCAGTTCCACTTACAAAGTTAATAAAAGAAGCGTTATTAGATCTCAATTTTTTAGATGTTGCTTTTGAAATAGCTTTTGAACAGACAGAGCATTATTCCGCACAGGGAAAAGATCAGGTCTGCTTTATGATCTCGACCAACCCAGGACAGGAGGTAAGACCTCTGCATGAAATTGCCTCTGGTGGTGAGCTGTCCCGAATCATGCTTGCGATTAAATCTATCTTAGCGGATGAGGAAGGAATAGAGACATTGATTTTCGATGAGATTGATACAGGAATCAGTGGAAGAACTGCACAAAAAGTATCAGAGAGACTTGCCTGTATTGCAAAAAAAAGACAGGTTATTGCCATTACCCATCTTCCACAGATTGCTGCGATGGCAGATTCGCATTTTTTAATTGAAAAAACGAGCGATGCCAACTCTACAATTAGTAATATTTATCCGTTATCAGAAGAAGAATCCGTCAAAGAACTTGCAAGAATGCTTGGAGGAGTGAAAATTACAGAAGCTGTTTTACAAAATGCACGAGAAATGCGTGCTTTGGCAAAACAGTAAAATATGTCTGTTTGAAACAATAAAATGCCTGCCATACTAAGTAAAAACTTAGATATGGGGGCATTTTTTATGAGGGAAAAGATAAGAAGGTATTACATTTTTCTATTGACATTGATACTGGCAATAATGGGACGGTACGGTCATTTTTTACAATCAGAAGATGTATTTTCCACACAATTACAGCTAACAGGAGTAAAGGTAGCTAACAGAAAACAATCAGAAAGAGTTTATGCATCAGGTGTTCCGATAGGTATTTATGTAAAGACAGAAGGTATTCTTGTATTAGGGCTTCAGCAGGTAGAAGGAAAAAATGGAAAGATTATCTCTCCAGCATCATGTAAAATAAAAGCAGGAGATTATATCCTCGAATTGAATGGGCAGAAAATCACGGGAAAGCAGCAATTTATAAGGCTATTACAAAAAAATGGTACACAGGAGGCAGTGCTTACGATAAAGAGAAAAAGCAAAAGAATGAAAGTGAAAGTTCAGCCTGTGTATTCTGCAAAAAATGCCTGTTATCAGATTGGTGTGTGGATAAGAAATGATACGCAGGGAATCGGAACAGTTACATTTATAAAAAAAGATGGAACTTTTGCAGCTCTTGGACATGGAATCAGTGATGGAGATATTGGTGTACAGTTTTCAATAGAAGGAGGAAGTGCTTATAAGACAAATATATCTTCTATTTTGAAGGGAAAGTCGGGTGTACCAGGAGAGATTATTGGAACAATAGACTATGTGCCTGAAAATTATTTAGGGGAAATTTATTTAAATACAAGTGGCGGAATCTTTGGAAAAATAATCAGAAATAAAACAGAATTTTTTACAGGAGAAATGCTTCCTATCGCCAAAAAATCAGAAGTACGAACAGGAAAAGCATATCTTAGAAGTAGTATCAATGGAGAAAGTAAAGAATATTCTATAGAAATCGAGAAAGTATTTTTCCATGAAAAAAATTCACTGAAAACTTTAAAGATTAAAGTGACAGATCCTGCTTTAATTTCTCTTACTGGGGGAATCATTCAGGGACTTAGTGGAAGTCCGATTTTGCAAAATGGAAAATTAGTCGGAGCCGTCACCCATGTTTTGATTGATAATCCGCAAAAGGGATATGGAATATTTGCAGAAAATATGTTAGAATAAAAAACAAGAAAGAATATTGCATAAATATTATAGAAAAATTGCAAAAAATACAGGTCAGGTAATGAGGGATTATGAAAAGCGATAGGTTAAGTGATTATTATTATAACCATTCTTTTATGGATGGATTTCGGAAGAGACTCCCTGAGCTTCTTCCGGATACATATTGTATAGCAGCAATTGATATTGAACATTTTCGCCTTTTTAACAAGTTGTATGGAAGAAGTTCCGGAGATGAGGTTATCCGTTATATTTGTACCTGTTTGAAACAGAGTGCTTTGGAGAATGACGGAATTGATGCATATTTAGGCGGAGATAATTTTGTTACACTTTTACCAGATAATGAAGAATTATTGAATGATATCCGTAAGAAGATTATTAAAAAGCTTAGTAAATGGAATAACACATCTGCCTTTTTTCCAATGTTTGGAGTATATACAATAGTGGACACTTCAATTTTGCCAGAGCTGATGTATGACCATGCAATGCTTGCACTTTCTCATGCGGAAGAGGATTATAAATGGCATATCTGTCGTTACACAATAGAGATGGAATCATGTTTGGAAGAGGAAGTATGCCTTTTGACAGCAATAGAGGAAGGCTTAGAAAAGGGAGAATTTACTTTTTTTGTACAGCCACAGTGTAATATTGCAACAGGACAAATTGTCGGAGCGGAAGCGTTAGTACGTTGGAAGAAGGAAGATGGCGAGCTACTTTTACCAGGAGGGTTTATTCCTGTATTAGAAAAAAATAAAATGATAGATCAGCTCGACCGCTATATTTGGGAAAAGGTTTGTAAGTGGTTAAGAAGTTGGATTGATCAGGGGTATTCTCCTGTTCCTATTTCCATTAATGTGTCCCGCATTGATATCTTTGCTATGGATGTCCCGCAGTATATTTTTTCTTTGCTTGAAAAGTATCAGATTCCAGAACATTTCATCAAAATAGAGATTACAGAAAGTGCATATACAGAAAATAATAACAGGATTTCAGCTACAGTAAATACTCTAAGAAGAAAAGGGCTGACGGTTATGATGGACGATTTTGGCTGTGGCTATTCTTCTCTGAATATGTTGAAGAACATACCGGTAGATGTATTGAAATTAGATATGCGTTTTTTGCGTTTTGAAGAAGAAGATCGTCAGAAAACGTCAAATATATTAGAGGCAATCGTAAATATGGCAGGACTTTTACATCTTCCGATTGTAGTAGAAGGTGTAGAAGATGAAAGACAGGAAAAGTTTGTACAGAATTTAGGATGTCGCTATACGCAAGGATTTTATTATTATAAACCATTGCCAATTCATAAATTTGAGGAACTTTTGAGAGATAAGAGATGTATTGATACACAGGGACTTGTCTATAAGCAGGTGGAACCGATGCATATCCGGGAATTTATTGATACGAACTTTGTCAGTGACAGTATGCTTAATAATGTACTAGGTCCGGTTATCTTTTTTGAAGTACAACGGGGAGATATAAAGCTAACTCGTGTTAACGAACAATATTTTCGGATGATCGGAGAAGAGTATTTTGAAAAAGATATTCATAATGAGTTTTTAGAGCGTATACCAGAGCGAGAACGAAATAGGTTCTACGAAATATTAGAAAAGGCTTTTGAAAATCCAGTACTTGGAGCAGACGGAATTCTCCACCTCTTACGTGACGGAGCAGAAGACTTGTCTGTATATATTAAAGTGTTTTATATGCAGGAAAAAGAAGGCTGGAGACAATATTACTGTTCTTTAATAGATATAGCTAAAATATTATAAAAAACAAAAAGGAATGTTATTATGATGTATCGCTTGTGAGCAGATAACCTATCTGCTCACAAGCGATACATCATAATAACATTCCTTTTTGTTTTTTGATATTAGAGCATTTTTTAAACATGCTCTAAACTACCTGATGTGTGCCTTTACATAATCTTTGATTGCTTCAAAGCTTTCCTTACTGATTACATGTTCTATCTTACAGGCATCTTTTTCCGCGATTTCAGCAGAAACTCCTAATTTTTCCAAACATGATGTAAGCAACTGATGTCGTTCATAAATCATATCAGCGATTGCCTTTCCAGATTCAGTAAGATAAATATATCCTGCATCCGTTACAGTGATATGATTCTTTTCGCGAAGATTCTTCATGGCAATACTTACGCTTGATTTTTTAAAGTCAAGCTGATTAGCAACATCTACAGACCGAACAACAGGAAGTCTTTTGCTGAGAACCAGAATAGTTTCTAAATAATTTTCAGCAGATTCGTTGTTTTTTTCCTTCAATATAATCACCTCAATAAACGTATAAATTCGATTATTAATGTTAGTATAACATACTAGCGGCAATTTTTCAAACAAAGCTAATAAAAAGTTTTATCATTAAAAGTGTCAGAGCGTATTTGTAAAATACTTTCTGAAAAATGTATGTTACCATTTGCAGAAAAACTCGTCTTTATTCAATTACCATAATCCAGATAATATAAAAATTAACTCTTTAAAAAGAAAAGGTAAGATGCTACACTGTAACGAGAGAATTTAAACAGGTTGAGAAGAAAGGATGAAAAGAAGGAATTTTTATGAAGAAACTATTGTACTTTATGAAGGATTACAAAAAAGAAAGTGTTCTGGCTCCTTTGTTTAAAATGCTAGAAGCTTTTTTTGAATTGTTTGTACCGTTAGTTGTCGCTTCGATTATTGATGATGGTATTGTGCCAAAGAATCAGGGGCATATTATAAGAATGTGTCTTATTTTACTTGTCTTAGCGGCAGTGGGACTTACCTGTTCAATTACTGCACAATATTTTGCAGCAAAGTCTGCAGTTGGGGCAGCAACAGGAATCCGATATGAACTTTTTACTCATATTCAGACCTTAGGATATCAGGAGATGGATACAGTGGGCACATCCACACTTATCACACGTATGACAAGTGATATCAATCAGGTACAGAATGGAATTAATCTGGTACTTCGATTATTTTTGCGCTCTCCATTTATTGTGTTTGGTGCAATGATTATGGCGTTTACAATTGATGTGAAAGCAGCGATGATTTTTGTTGTTGCAATTATTTTATTATCCATTGTTGTATTTGGGGTCATGTTTATTACGAAGCCTCTTTATAAGAAGGTACAGGCAGGACTTGATACCATTCTTGGAACGACAAGAGAGAATCTTACAGGAGTAAGAGTCATTCGTGCCTTCCATCAGGAACAGGCAGAGTATGAGAAGTTTTTATCTCAGAATGAAGAACTTACTACTTTACAGAAACTGGCAGGTAAGATATCTGGACTTACAAACCCACTTACTTTTGTAATTATTAACTTTGCAATTTTGGTATTGATTCATACAGGAGCAGTTAGAGTAAGCCTTGGTACGTTATCACAGGGACAGGTTGTTGCACTTTATAATTATATGTCCCAGATTCTTGTTGAGCTTATTAAACTGGCCAACCTCATTATTTCTGTGACAAGAGCGATGGCATGTTTTAATCGCATTCAGGATATTTTTAGTATTGAGCCAGCCATGAAGGAGGGAACGAAAACAGTTGCTGCGGTAGAAGATGCCATTCCTGCTGTAGAATTTAAAAATGTTTCCTTCACTTATGCCGGAGGCAGAGACCATGCCGTAGAAAATATTTCATTTAAGGCAATGCCTGGACAGACAATAGGTATTATTGGGGGTACAGGTTCTGGAAAGTCTACACTTGTTAATCTGATTCCAAGATTTTATGATGTTACAGAAGGAGAAGTAGTCATTGCAGGAGCAAATGTACAGGAATATACGTACGAATCTTTAAGAAATACTGTTTCCGTTGTTCCACAAAAGGCACAGCTGTTTGCTGGTACGATTCGGGATAATCTGACTTTCGGATGTCCAAATGCAACACAGGAGCAGATAGAAGAAGCACTTATTATTTCACAGTCAAAAGAATTTGTTGATACAAAAGAGGGACGGCTTGAGGCCAAAATAGAGCAGGGTGGTAAGAATTTATCTGGCGGACAAAGACAGCGACTTACTTTAGCAAGAGCTTTAGTGCCACAGGCAGATATTCTTATTATGGATGACAGTGCATCTGCACTTGACTACGCAACAGATGCCAAGCTTCGAAAAGCGATTCAGGGAATGAAGAGAAAACCGACCGTATTTATCGTATCACAAAGAACTTCCTCCATTCAGAATGCTGATATGATTTTAGTACTTGATGATGGAAAGATTGCAGGACAGGGAACGCATGAACAGTTACTTAATTCCTGTGATATTTACCGTGAGATTTATGAGACACAGTTTAAGAAGGAGGAAGCGTAAATGGCACAGCAAAAAACAAACGGCAAAAGAAAAAGCACGATTAAAAAAGTGTGGCATTATTTAAGAAACTACCGTTTCCTTCTGATTCTATCCATTCTCATGGCAGCACTTACCGTTGCAGGTACCTTATATGTGCCGATTCTTGTCGGAGATGCGATTGACTTTATTATTAAAAAAGGACAGGTAGATTTTGCAGCGATTGCAAAAATATTAGAAAAAGGTGCAGTAGTAATTTTACTTACGGGAATTGCGCAGTGGATTATGAATATTTGTAATAATCATATTACATTCCATGTGACGAGGGACATTCGTAATGAAGCAATGAAAAAAATTGAAAAGCTGCCACTTAAGTACATTGATGGACATTCTTATGGTGACGTTGTAAGCCGTGTTATTGCAGATGTTGACCAGTTTGCGGATGGACTTTTGATGGGATTTACACAGTTTTTTACAGGAGTTGTCACCATTTTGGGTACACTTGGATTTATTTTTTCTATTCATGTAGGCATTGCCCTTTTAGTAGTCTGTCTGACACCGATTTCTTTGCTGGTTGCCCGTTTTATCGCAACACACACCTACTCTATGTTTAAGTTGCAGTCAGAGACAAGAGGAGAACAGACTGCATTAATAGAGGAGATGATCGAAGGAGAAAAAGTTGTAAAGGCATTTGGTTATGAAAAAAGAGCAGGGGAACGCTTTGCAGCTGTAAATAATAAATTACAGGGGTATTCTTTAAAAGCGATTTTCTTTTCCTCCATCACAAATCCGTCTACCCGCTTTGTCAATAGTCTTGTGTATGCCAGTGTAGCATTAAGTGGTGCTCTTAGTGCCATCAGTGGAGGGCTTAGCGTTGGACAGCTTACCTGTCTGTTGAGTTATGCAAACCAGTATACAAAGCCATTTAACGAGATATCCGGAGTAGTTACGGAACTTCAGAATGCGTTAGCCTGTGCCGCACGTATTTTTGAACTTATTGAAGAAAAGCCAGAAAGTGATGATAAAGAAGATGCTCTTGTTTTGGTAAATCCAGAGGGAAATGTTGAACTTTCGCATGTTGATTTTTCTTATGTAACAGAGAAAAGATTAATTGAAGACTTTAATCTTAATGTAAAAAAAGGACAGCGAATTGCAATTGTCGGGCCTACCGGTTGTGGCAAAACAACAATTATTAATCTTTTGATGCGGTTTTATGATGTGAATAAAGGAAAGATTATGGTAGAAGGAACCGATATCAGGGATATTACAAGAGAAAGTCTTCGGACTTCCTACGGTATGGTATTACAAGATACCTGGCTTCGAAGCGGAACAATCCGTGATAATATTACAATGGGAAGAGAAGGCTTTAGTGACGAACAGATTATTGCTGCAGCAAAAGAGGCACATTCCTACAGCTTTATTAAAAAGATGCCAAAAGGGCTTGATACTTATATAACAGAGGATGGGGCAGGAATGAGTCAGGGACAAAAGCAGCTTCTTTGTATTACAAGGGTTATGCTCGATTTACCATCCATGTTAATCCTTGATGAAGCCACTTCTTCGATTGATACTCGTACGGAGCAAAAAATCCAGAATGCTTTTGCAAAGATGATGGCAGGACGAACAAGCTTTATTGTTGCACATCGTCTTTCTACAATTCAGAATGCAGATATAATTCTCGTTATGAGAGATGGGCATATTATTGAGCAGGGAAATCATGAGGAATTGTTAAGACAGAATGGTTTTTATGCGAATCTGTATAACAGTCAGTTTGCAAGCTAGAATGTGTTTGAAAAATGCTTTCGGTTTTTATCTTTGATGAAGTTAGGAAATAAGTCATGAGAATTCGGCCTATTTCTCCAAAATCATAGATATTATATTGAAAATTTGAGAAAGAATCTTTATTTATTATCTTGTATACTTTTGTTAAATTTTATATAATAGGAATTGTGCTATGACAGGAAGCTGTCTGTTACAAAAAAGATACGGTTATGATAACCAGAAATATGAGGTGATTACATGTTTAAAGTTACAGAAGATATTATTTATGTCGGAGTGAATGATCATGAGGTAGATTTATTTGAGGGACAGTATGATGTGCCAAATGGAATGGCATATAATTCCTATGTTGTTCTTGATGAGAAGGTTGCTGTATTTGATACAGTAGATGCACATTTCAAAGATGAGTGGCTTGCAAATCTTGAAGAGGCTTTTGCGGGAAGAACGCCGGATTATTTAATCGTACAACATATGGAACCAGACCATGCGGCTAATATTGCTAACTTTGCAGAGAAGTATCCAGAAGCAAAGATTGTTGGTAATGCAAAGACTTTCCCTATGATGAAGCAGTTCTTTGGAACAGATTTTGCAGACCGTCAGGTTATCGTAAAAGAGGGAGAGACTTTAAGTACAGGAAAGCATAATCTTACTTTTGTTATGGCTCCTATGGTTCACTGGCCAGAAGTTATGATGACTTATGATACAACAGATAAGATTTTCTTCTCTGCGGATGCTTTTGGTAAGTTTGGAGCATTAGATGTAGAGGAAGAGTGGGATTGTGAAGCTCGTCGTTATTATATCGGTATCGTTGGTAAATATGGTCCAATGGTACAGAAGTTATTTAGCAAGGTTGGTTCCCTTGAAATCAAGGCAATTTGCCCATTACATGGTCCGGTATTAACAGAGAATTTAGAACATTATCTGAATCTTTATAATATCTGGTCTTCTTATCAGGTAGAAACAGAGGGAACAGTAATCGCTTATACTTCTGTATACGGTAACACAAAGAAGGCAGTAGAGCTTTTAGCTGAGAAGTTAAAAGAAGAAGGATGCCCAAAGGTTGTTGTAACAGATCTTGCCAGAGATGATATGGCAGAAGCGGTAGAAGATGCCTTCCGTTATGGAAAGTTGATTCTTGCAACAACAACATATAATGGAGATATTTTCCCATTTATGAAAGAGTTTATTAATCATCTGACAGAGAGAAGCTATCAGAACCGTTCTATCGGATTTGTGGAAAACGGAAGCTGGACACCAATGGCAGCTAAGATTATGAGAGCAGCTTTTGAAAAGAGCAAAAATATTACATTTGCAGATACAACAGTAACCATTCGCTCTGCGGTAGATGCGACAAGTGAGGCACAGATCGCAGCACTTGCAAAAGAGATGAAATAATAGTTTTCCAGTCTAGATAGACGTCCTATAGAATCAAAATAATCCCTATCTGTGACTTTAGTCGCGGTGCGTTGAATGCCTTGCATCCAACACTTGCTCTAAGGCCACAGATAGGGATTATTTTGATTCTATGTTTACAAATCCTCTTCCATCCTTGTGATCAGTAGTTCTTTTATAATATCTCGCAAATACGCTGCAATCCCCACATTTTTTTCTGAAAATATATCATCAAACTCTGCAAAACGACGAAGTTCCTTATATTCCTTCTTATATACAGGAAAAGCCTTTTCATAAGGATAATTCTCTATTTGAATTCCAAAATGTTTTTGAACTTTTGGAAGTGGTAGGAAAATTCCTTCTTTTTTGACATAGCAGGTGGATGCTTTTGCTGTTCGGCGATATTGGCGTTCGACATAACAGCCAACGCTTTTATGAATCGCCCGGTCTTCTTTTGGAAGGTAATAATAATTGTGGTAGTCTTTATAAAAATGTTTTAACACGTCTTCGACAAAAGGTAGGGTGAGTGTCAGCAAAGATAAATCTTTTTCATCAGAAGAAATACTTCCTATCAGGGTAGATACAGATAGCGGCTGTGGAAGAGGAAGAGGAAGTTTACAGGAGATAGCAATACTTCCGTTGCCCAGTTCAAACAGATTATTTGCAGGTGCGATTCCCTGTAAGGTGATGTCCTCAAGAAAAATCTGGCGATAGGAAAAGAGCGGTAGAAGATACTTCATGCCAAGCAGATCATCTTCATTGTGAAGAAGGAGATTATGTAATAATCCCTTATCTTTTGTCATAAGGTAGTCTTTGTAAACAGCGATAAGCTGTCCGCCATCGTATTTGTCCTCTCTATTTAGGCCAAGAAACTGTTCCCAGTCTTTTTGTTTACCGTGCGTCATTTGAAAAAGATTCTGGAACGGTTTTAAAAATTGATAAAAATCCAGGGAAGGGTATTTTTCTATATCGCAGGTTAATTCGTTTAGCTCATAATGTCTCTTTAAATAAGGAATATCAAAGCTGTTGCCGTTAAATGTGACAAGTTTCCAGTCTTTTTTTTCTAAAATATTTTGAAAGGCAAGAAGAATCTCTTCCTCACTTGTGCCGTCATCATTAAACCACTGGATAAACTGGAATCCATCTTCTGTAAAATATCCGCATCCAATCAGGTATAAGATTGTGTTATCTCTGGAAAAACCAGTAGTTTCTATATCAAAAAATAAAAAAGATTCGGTATTTTCGGGAATCTTTTCTTGTGGGAATATTTTATTAATTGTTAACATGGTACCTCCGGAATGACATATGTTGTCGCAAAATTCTTACTATAACAATACTATAAAAATAATGCTACACAATATTATAAAAAATTATTTCCCAGAGTATTTTTCAAACACAATTTGGAATAATTTGTTATACATATTGTAGTAGAAAATTCCGATATTATTTTATAGAATCGCTATAACCATAGCAGAGAACGTTTTATATGTCAAACACATTTTCGAGGAAGCTTTCTTATGTACTCTTACAATTTTTTGTACTTAATTTTGTAAGAAGCTTTTTTATCAGTTGCATCTAAATTTTTAAGGTACCTGTTGATGAAATATTTTTTAAGGGGTAAATGTCGTTAAAGTAAAAGAGTTGTAATATGATGGGAATTATGGTATCATGTCAGAAGTCAGAATATAAGTTCTGGTAACAATTTTAAAAGAAAGCAGGAATTTCATTTGATTTCATATATTAAGGGAACAGTTGCATATAAGGGAAAGGATTCTGTTGTAATAGAGAATCACGGAATTGGTTACCAGATTAAAGTGCCGTTAAGAGTTCTTGATAGTGTGAACAGTGGTGAGGAAGCGATGCTGCATACATATTTATATGTAAGAGAAGATCAGCTGGCATTATTTGGATTCTCTTCGATACAAGAATTAGAAACTTTTCAGATTCTGCTTGGGATTTCAGGTATCGGACCGAAGGTAGCCTTATCGGTACTTTCCACGATGACGGTGGAAGATTTGTATTATGCGGTTTTTAGTGAGGATGCGAAGAGTATCGCAAAGACTCCAGGTATCGGTCCAAAAGGTGCGAAGCGAATGATTATTGAGCTTAAAGACAAGCTAAATCTTGAAGATTTAGAGTCTGTTTCGACAGCAGAAGAAACCGTATCACAGAATTCCTTTGCAGAAGGAGACAGTATTGCAGATACTGTACAGGCATTAGTGGCATTAGGTTATTCGAATGGAGAGGCATATCGTGCAGTACATAGTGTACCGGAAGCACAGAATTTAGACGCAGAGCAATTATTAAAAGAAGCATTGAAAAAAGTATTAACATTATTATAAGGTGATAACATGGACAGAATGATCAGCACAGAGCTGATGGAGGAGGATATTGCAGTAGAAGGTAGCCTCCGGCCACAGAATTTATCAGAATATATAGGCCAGGAGAAGGTAAAGAAGAACCTTCGAATATTTATTGAAGCAGCCAAGATGAGGGGAGAGTCTCTTGACCATGTGTTATTATATGGCCCTCCGGGTCTTGGTAAGACGACGCTGGCGGGTATTATCGCGAATGAGATGGACAGTAATTTAAAAATCACTTCCGGACCGGCGATTGAAAAGCCCGGGGAGATTGCGGCGGTATTGAATGGGCTTTCGGATGGAGATGTTCTTTTTATTGATGAGATTCATCGACTGAACAGGCAGGTGGAGGAAGTTCTTTATCCTGCGATGGAGGACTTTTCGATAGATATTATGATTGGGAAGGGAGCTTCGGCTAAGTCAATTCGTCTGGAGCTTCCTCATTTTACTCTGGTAGGGGCAACAACAAGAGCAGGAATGCTTACAGCCCCTCTAAGAGATCGTTTTGGCGTGGTGAACCGTCTGGAGTTTTATACGGATGAGGAACTGAAGGTAATCGTTCAGCGTTCTGCGGAACTTTTAGGAGTGGAGATTGACGAGGAAGGGGCATTGGAACTTGGCAGGAGAAGTCGTGGGACTCCAAGACTTGCCAATCGTCTGTTAAAGAGAGTCAGGGATTTTGCACAGGTACGTTATGATGGAGTGATTACCTGCGAGGTTGCACAGACGGCACTTGATTTGCTAGAAGTGGATTCCATGGGGTTAGATGCTACAGACAGGAATCTTTTAGAGACGATGATTGTTAAGTTTGTCGGACGACCGGTTGGACTTGATACATTAGCAGCAGCAGTCGGAGAGGATTCTGGCACGATAGAGGATGTTTATGAACCGTTTTTAATTCAGAGAGGGTTAATTAAGAGAACGCCGAGAGGACGGGCGCTTACGGGGCGTGCTTATGAGCATTTAGGATTTCCGGTTCCGGAGGAGATTTTTTAGAAAATAGGAAATTTTATGTCACAGGAGGGCGAAGAATATGGAAGGGAAAAGTGAAGTATCTGTAGTAATTGATGGTAAAGTATATAGATTGTCAGGTGGGAGCGATACCTATCTCCAGAAACTCGCCTTCTATGTTGATGGAAAGATAAAAGAGTTAAAAAAGCAGACAGGGTATAATAAGCTGTCTATAGAGTATCGTGATATTTTACTGGCACTCAACATTGCGGAAGAAGTTTCAAGACTGCAGGATGAAATTGAAGAATTTAACCAGGGCAGCAGAGACAAAGAACAGGAGATTTACGAGTTAAAGCAGGAGATTGTAGATAATAAGCTTCAGATTGATGCAGCGAATAAGCTGGTGGAAGATTATAAGACGAAGGTGAATGAACTGCAGAAGCGAATTATTGGACTGGAGACAAAGAATGAATTTCGTTAAAAGAAGAAGAACCCCCGAACTCCTTGCTCCGGCGGGTTCTTTCGAACATTTAAAAGCGGCGGTGTATGCCGGAGCAGACGCAATTTATATGGGTGGTGAAAAATTTGGAGCGAGAGCCTATGCCCATAATTTTTCAAAAGAAGATATGATTGAAGCATTGGAATTTGCCCATTTTCATGAGTGCAAACTTTACCTTACAGTGAATACACTGATGAAGGAGCGAGAACTTTTTGAAGAATTAGGAGATTTTCTTCTTCCTTATTATGAACATGGACTAGATGGTGTGATTGTACAGGATTTTGGTGCGGTACATTTTATTCGAGAGAACTTTCCGGGGATGGAGATACACGGAAGTACACAGATGACAATCACAGATTTTCATGGAGCGGTTGCGGCAAAGCGGATGGGGCTTAGCAGAGTTGTTCCAGCAAGAGAGTTGTCCTTGTTAGAGATAAAGAGGATAAAAGAAGAGACGGGCTTAGAAGTTGAAGTGTTTGTACATGGAGCATTATGTTACTGCTATTCTGGACAGTGTTTGCTCAGCAGTTTGTATGGAGGACGAAGCGGCAATCGGGGACGATGTGCACAGCCATGTCGTCTCACTTATCAGTTAGAGGACGGTGAGGGAAATCCGTTAGAACATCGGGAAAAAGGAAAGTATCTTTTAAGTCCAAAGGATTTATGTTCCCTTTCTATACTGCCGGCATTGATGGAGCTGCCAGTGGACTCTTTAAAAATTGAAGGGCGAATGAAGAATGTAGAATATGTAGCGGGAGTAACGTCTATTTATCGTAAGTATCTTGATGAGATTGCGGCGAATTGGAAGCAGAGAGAACAATTTCGTCCTAAAGATGAAGATATACATGCTTTAGAGGAACTGTACTGTCGTGGAAGTTTTACACAGGGTTATTGGAAGAAGCATAATGGACAGGATATGATGTCAGTTGTTTCTCCAAAGAATACTGGAAGAAAGATTGGTAAGGTAGTATCCATTTCTAAAAATAGAGTAAAGGTTTCTCTTGAAGCTGCCCTGCATCCAAGAGATATTTTAGTTATTCCGGTTTCAGCAGACAGACAGGAGGAACTAGTTCTTACTGTTCCTTCAAAGTGCCAGGAAGATAGTGGAAAGGGGGGACAGATTACCCTGAATGTTCCGCGTACGCAGTCTCTTAAGACGGGAATGCCCGTATATCGAAGAAAGAATACGGAGCTATCGGCACATATCGAAAAGAATATTTTAAATAAGATGATAAAATATCCGGTAACGGGAGATATTACTCTGAAAGTGGGAGAACCACTAATGTTAGAGCTGTTTTGTCGTGATGAGTATGCGTTTGTTGAAGGAGCAGTAGTGGAGGCCTCTGAAAAGAGGCCAGTTGCAAAAGAAGACATTTTACGACAGATGAACAAGACAGGTAATGTCCCATTTAAACTGACAGAGTTTGAGGTAAATATGGAGGAAAATTGTTTTCTTCCTATGTCTGTGTTAAAGAATATCCGGCAGAAGGGTTTTGCACTTTTAGAAGAACTGCTAAAACAAAGGGATAACAGATATGAACAGGCGGTGTATCCTTCAGCAAATACTAGTTTATCCAAAGAAATATCAAAAAAAGATGATAGGGGTATTTCGGATTTATCTGTAAATCGTGTAAAAGATATTTCACGACCAGAAAGAATTGCTACGGTATATAATAAAGAACAATTTATAAAATATAGTAAGGAGTCTTTTTTTGATGGAATTTGTCTACCTTATGAATTTTTTTCGCCGGAAGAATTACTAGAATCAGCAAAAGCGGCAAAAGAGAGAAAGAAAAAAATCTATTTATCTTTTCCACAGGTTTTTAGAGATTATAGTGGATGCGATAAGTATGATGGATACGGCAAGATAAAAGAGATTTGTTCTTCTTTCGCATGGGATGGTATCTATGTACACAATATAAATGAAGTAGAGTTTTTGAATCAAATAGAGAAATATAATGGTACTATGATTGCAGGTGCATCCTGTTATCATTGGAATTCTGCTTCTGTGGAAGAATCAGCCAGGTTATATCCGCAGTTTAAGGTGAGAGAATTGCCAATCGAATTGTCAAAAAAAGAGATAGAAGAAATGTGTATGGCACTTGAAGCCAAAGAAGAGAAGAGTTCTTTTGAACTGCTTGTTTACGGAAGAATTCCTGTAATGAAGTCTGCACAGTGTTTAAAGAAAACAACAGGACATTGTAATAGGATTTCTGAGAAGCTGTATTTAAATGATAAAAAAGGAAGAAAGTTTCCGGTTACAACGCATTGTCGAAGCTGTTATAATTTAATCTGGCAAGATCAACCAGGCAGTCTTATTGGTGAAGATATTCAGAATAGCTTTTCTTTTGTGAAGAGACATCGCTTTGAGCTGTTTTATCTTACGGAAGACGAGATAGAAAAAATGAAGCGGGAATACTTAGAATGGAGCGAAGGAAACTTTACTGGTGACGCCCAAAAAGATGAGATACCACATCACTGGACTTATGGAATAGAGTAGAAAGGAGAGAGAAGTTATGGTGAATTTGATTTCGACTGGATCTAATTATATTATTATCATCATGGGTATTATTTACGCGATTTCCTGTTTTACCGTTTTCCTTCCCTCCTCAGAGAAGCAGCAGATAAAAAGGATGGACAGACAGGAAAACTTTATGTTTTTGTTTCATTTTATCTGTTATGGTGTTTTGTTTGCTAAAACATTAGATACAAAATTGATTTTTTTGTATGCTGCACAGGTGATTTTTTTTAGACTGATTATGTTTGTTTACTCCCGTATATATGTAGATTGTTCGCGGATTCTTATGAATCATACCTGTTTTTTACTGCTTATCGGATTTGTAATGCTTACCAGATTATCTTTTGATAAAGCAGTGAAACAGTTTATTATTGCAGCAGGAACATCGGTTGTAGTATTGTTTATTCCGTATTTTATGGAAAGGGCTTATTTTTTAAAGAAGCTTGGATGGTTTTATGGTATCATGGGTATTCTCTTCCTTTCTAGTGTATTTGTAATTGGTACCTCTCAAAATGGTGCGACGAACTGGATATCGTTAGGACATGGGATAGCCTTGCAGCCTTCTGAATTTGTGAAGATTTTATTTGTATTCTTTATGGCGGCAATGCTCACAAAAACACCAGATTTTAAGAGGCTTGTTCTTACAACGCTTTTTTCTGCCTGTCATGTTATGATACTGGTTTTGGAAAAAGATTTAGGTGGGGCACTTATTTATTTTGTAGTCTATGTTTTTCTTTGTTATGTGGCAACAGGTCGGGGAATATATCTGTTTGGTGGTATTGGTGCAGGGGCACTTGCGGCAAAAATAGCGTATATACTTTTTGCCCATGTCAGAGTACGATTTGTAGCATGGCAAGATCCGTGGTCAGTAATTGAGGGAAGCGGTTATCAGATTGCACAGTCCCTGTTTGCCATTGCGGCAGGAGGCTGGTTTGGAAGAGGACTTACCCAGGGAAGGCCTAATGATATTCCTGTTGTAGAAAGTGATTTTATTTTTTCGGCAATCACAGAGGAGTTTGGAGTTTTATTTGCCATTTGTCTTATATTGATTTATTTAGGTGTGTTTATTCACTTTCTAAAAATTGCGATGGATGTAAAGGGTCGTTTTTATAAATTTCTTGCATATGGTTTTTCTATATGCTTTATTTTTCAGGTATTTCTTACTATTGGCGGTGTAACAAAGTTTATTCCATCAACAGGAGTGACTCTTCCATTAGTTAGTTATGGAGGAAGTTCGGTAGCTAGTACATTAATAATTTTTGCAATTATGCAGGGCATATTTATCATTGCCTATAAAGAGGATGATGAAGATGAAGGAGAACAGTCAAATAAAGAAAGGGAAGTCCAGCAACAGGGACAGAAACAGAGGCGGAGAATCTCATAGACATACAAAAATAGAAAAGGAATCTTTTGATATAAAGGGATTGTTTACTCCACGAAGGGGGAAACGGCTAAAAACGAATCGATATATGCTTCAGACGAGTGTGATTGTTGTTGCTTTATTTATAGGATTGATAGGCTATGCTGTCAAGTTTACTTTAAAAGATAGCACAGAGGTATCAGAACGTTCTCACAATAAAAGGAATTCCTCTCTTTCAGAACAGACAAAGCGTGGAAAAATTTTAAGTGCAAATGATAAAACTCTGGCATATTCAGAGAATAATGAAGCAGGAGATGAAATTAGACATTACCCTTATGAAAATATGTTTGCACATATTATTGGGTATACCAGTTATGGAAAAGCAGGCTTAGAAGCAGTCTGCAATAAAGATTTGCTGACTTCTCACGAGAAACTTATGAAACAGTTAAGTAACGGTGTGTCAAGTCAGAAAAATATCGGGGATAATGTTACAACTACGCTAGATACTCGTCTTCAAAAGGCTGCGTATGAAGCGCTGGGGGATTACAGAGGTGCAGTTGTGGCAATCGAGCCCAAAACAGGCAAGGTAAGGGCTTTAGTTTCCAAGCCAGATTTTGATCCGAACAAACTAGATGATATCTGGGATAAGATTACGAGTGATTCGTCAGAAAGCTGTCTTTTAAACAGAGCAACGCAGGGCCTATATCCACCTGGTTCTACGTATAAAGTACTGACAGCACTTGAGTACATGGAGGAACATCCAAATACTTATAAAAAGTTCAGTTATGATTGTGAGGGAGAGACTATCGTAAACAGCGTGCGTATCAGCTGCTATGAGAAAGAAGAACATGGACAGGTTGATTTGGATAGAGCATTTGCTAAATCATGTAATACTGCTTTTGTCACACTTGGAAGTAAGCTTGACATAAAGAAGTTTGCAACTCTCAATAAAAAATGTCTTTTTGATAAAGAGATTTCATTTGACTTATCTGTTAAAAAGAGTCAGTTTGATTTAAGTGAAGATTCTGATAAAGGAGAAATTCCACAGACTGTCATTGGACAGGGCAACACGTTAATGACACCATTCCATAACGCATTACTTATGTGTGCGGTAGCTAATGATGGAACATTGATGAAACCGTATGTAATTGATAATGTAAAAGGAGCAGACGGAACAGTTGTGAAAGAAACGATTCCTGAAATATATGCAGATATGATGTCTGTTAAAGATGCGAAGAAGCTTCAAAAAATGCTTCGTGAAGTAGTTACAGATGGAACAGGTTATAACTTAGATACGGATTTATATACAGCTGCTGGAAAGACGGGCACTGCAGAGAATGAAGGAAAATATGCACATGCATGGTTTGTGGGATATTCTAATGTGAAAGATCCGGATTTAGTGGTATGTGTCCTTGTAGAAAATGTCGGAGCTGGAAGTAAATATGCAGTTCCAATAGCCAAAAAAGTGTTTGATTCTTATTATAACAATGATATGAAAACCTATTATGGAGCAAAAACAGACACAACACAGGTGGAAGAATAAATAAAAGTTTATTCTATATTTTGTATACTATAGTTATGATTGTTCTATAATTTTTAACATAATATAGCAAGAATTCTCCTTCCTCTGCAGGTGGGAGATGAATTGCGTAAAAACAAAAGAGAATGTTTGTTCTATAGTGTGATTCATGGTATAATAGAGTCAGTCGAAAACATAAATTATTAGAGAACGAATTTAGTACATTTATTAATTTAAGAACAAATATTTTATATAAAATTTTCTTGACAATAGAATAGATAAATGGTATCATATAGAAGTTCGTTATAATAGCTTTTGTAACTGACTTCTTTATGCCGCTGTGGCGGAATTGGCAGACGCATACGACTCAAAATCGTACGGGAAACCATATGGGTTCGAGTCCCATCAGCGGCATTATTATATTCTTGACGCTATAGAGGTAGAATCTGTAGCGTTTTTTATTCTTTTAAATGTTAAATGATTTAATTAGATTCTTTTTATAAAACAAATTCCCCTATACAGATTAGTAAGTCTTTGACAAAAAAATTTTTCTCTACAATTTAATTTGCGCTAAAAAAGAACACACATTATGTAGTGTGTTCTTTTTTAGAAATATTTCCTGTTTCCCCACAGACCTGCTTTTTTTAATTCAATATACTGCTGGTAAGCATCTTCTAATATCTGTCTTTCGTTAGGAAAACGAAGTAAATGATATGCTTCGTGATACTTATAGTAGCCGGAATCTTCAAAATATTCTTCTTTTTGAGGTTTAGAATAGTAGCTGTCAGCCATCATTAAATACCAGTGTACCTGTTTTACAACAATATCGTGTGCAGTATTAAATGTATACTGGCTTTTTCCTACGTATTTTATTGCAGAAGCCTTTACTCCTGTTTCTTCGTGAACCTCTCTAAGGGCAGTCTCTTTATATTCTTCTCCTGCCTCTACTGTCCCTTTTGGAAGAACCCATCCGTCATATCTGTTTTTATAATTTTTATATAACAGAAGTATCTTTCCACGAAATATTACAACACCACCGCAGCTTGTCGCTTTAATCATTCATCTATCCTCCTGTGCTGACAATTCTGGTGTGTTTTACACTTATATTAAGTATACCAAATCGGTGAAGGGTTTGCAAGAAAAGCCTTTTGCTATTCAAATTTATAATTTATGGAAATAATAAACAAAGATTTCTTTTCTTGCAAGAATGAGTCGCGATATCCGTACACCAAAGATTCAGGTTAAAAGTAAACTGGGTGTCGGAAGTACGTTTATTATTGCTATTCCATTAGAACTGAATCTGGAACAATTTAAATTTCTCATAACTCAATTCTCCGGTGTTTTCTTACACTAATAGTTTATCAGTATGTTGACCGAAAAACAACAAGACGATATAATAGAATAAAAAGGGTGGAGGTTATTTATGAATAAATATTTAAAACGTACACTGGTAGTTTCTGCCATCATGATTATTATATTTGCAATCATCATGCTTTGGCCGCTTCCGCTTCGCAATGTACTTAGAAAAGAAGCGAATACTTCCATGACAGTTAGTCTGTCAGAGCATGACAAGAATGTATCTTCTTTTTCTCTTTCTGCGAGTTCTGTAGAATATCGAAGAATCCTTGAGATTCTCGAAGATTATACTTACCACTGTACATGGTATAGCTTTATTCCGCATAATTCCTTTACTGGTCACGGAGAGAATCTAGTTATTTATACAGGAAATAGTGGGGTGGTTATTGATGTAGACGATGGACGTGTTTTTGTTGATAAGGGAAGTGCAGAGCATACATATCGTATAGATTATCTGGGACATAATGACGCGGAGAGACTGGCAAATCAAATTAAAAAAGTGTTGAAAATTTGATTTGTGGATAAACAGGCGACAACAGAACAAACCAATTATAGCAAGTGAAGTTTTAGTGTAAGTAGAATGTAATGAAGCATTTTCGCATAGCGCTATAGAGCATCTGCTACAATTGGCTTGTTCTGTTTTTGGTTTTGTAGAAAATATTTTTCAAACCCGTTATAGGAAAGGGATTCGAGTGCTGAATAATTTTGAACATTTTTTGTATACTAAAGGTATTAAAAATGATTTTAAATCAAAAGGAGAATCCAAATGCAGACAAACACTCTGAGACTCACAGATACTACAAGACTTTTAAGGGAATGTGATGCAGGAACAAAGATGGCGATTTCGTCAATTAATGAGATTTTAGAAAAAGTAGAAAATCCCAGGTTAAGTGAGATTTTATCTAAAAGCAGAAATGCACATGAAGAGTTAGAAACTGAAATTCATTCCCTGCTCACTTACCACGAAGAAGAACAGAAAGAACCAGATCCAATTGCGAAAGGGATGTCTTTCATCAAAACAAATTTTAAAATGGGAATAAATGAAAGCGATGCCACCGTTGCCGGATTGATTACCGATGGTTGCAATATGGGAATCAAATCTTTGAATAAATATTTAAACGAGTATACAATGGCAGATGAGATTTCCAAAAAAGTTACAGAAAAGCTGATTAAGTTGGAAGAAAAACTTAGAAAAGATTTAAGTGAGTATCTTTGATTTATTCAGTAAAATAGAAAATTCCAGACATAAAATAATCTATATTAGTGACCTTGATTGCTATATGCAAAATTTCTGTTCGATATTTTTACCCAATTTGAGGCTATATATAAGAGTTATTTTGTGTCTGGAATTTTTTTAATTCAGTAAAATAAATTACAATTTTGCAAACGCAATCGCCTGTTCATGTCTTACAATACTCTTGTAAGCGTCTTTTCTCATTGAAGTTAAAAAAAGATATAAAATTTCTATCACAGTTGTTGCAGATACCCTTGAAAAACAATAACCGTCAAGAAATAACTTTTCACGAGTTGCTGTAGTGATGTGATAATCACTCAGTTGTGCAGCACTGGATTTTTCACTATTTGTTATGGAAATGGTAGTAGCACCAGCACTTCGGGCAGCTTCTAAAGCACGAAGAACAGAGGTAGATTCGCCAGAGTTTGAAATAGCAATAACAACATCATCTGCTGTCATATTATAGGTGTACCCAATCTGTGTTTCCCAAATAGTACCGGATACGGCAGGAATCCCAATTTGGTTTAACTTAAAAGCTCCGTCAATTGCTACTGGAATTGTATTTCCTACTGCAAAAAACTGTACCGTTTTCGCATTATTTAACAGGTTTAAAATTTCGTGAAGCTGATTGGTGTCCATCATAGAAACGGTCTGCGTAATTTCTGTCACTTTGTTCGCCAGAATATTTTTAAGGGACTGGTCTATATCATTTACCGAAATATGATTCGATACTTCTTCCTCTCCATCTTTTCCTCTTTCGGAAATCTCTTTCGCAAGAGTAATCTTTAAGTGGTGGAATCCCTTCATATCTATTTTTTTACAAAAGCGAGAAACCGAAGCATCGCTGACGCCGCAAGCTTGTGCCAGTTCCCCAACAGTCATATCAACGACCTCTGCGGTATGCTGTATGATGTAAGTGCCAATTTTTCGTTCAGACTCAAAAAAACTGTCTAAAGAGGCACAGATTGTATCTAAAACTGATTTTTCCATGTGATTTTGCTCCTATTACTATAATTTATACTCAACTATAACACAAAATGAATTTAATTACTATTCATTCATTGGCAGACAGACATCCGGAAAGAGAGAAGCTATCCTAAATTTGTGATTTTATCACTGTAGGATGAATGTTCGCTTAAAGGCTCGCATTCAATCCACGTTCTAAAGTTACAAATATAGGATAGCTTCTCTCTTTTAAGGCTGTCTCTAGCTGGATTTTGTTTGAATTAAGATAGTAATTGTGGGAATTTAGGAGAACATCGGTTGTCTCTTAAATGAAAATAAAATAATTTTCACAAAAAATATATTGACGAAAATAAAATATCATGATATAGTACAACTACGAAATAAAATTTCACATAATAAAATTTACAAGAAAATATATTTCTTTAGATTTTGTGAAAATGTACCAGAAAGATTCAAGATTAAAGGGGAGAATGTTATGAGGATCACTGAGTTACTACGAAAAAGCAGTATTGCACTTCAAGTCGATGTGCAGTCAAAGGAGGAGACGATTGACTATCTTGTAGATTTAATGAGTCAGTCAGGAATTATTCCAGATAAGGAAGAGTACAAACAGGGCATTTTATTAAGAGAGAGTCTTGGAACAACGGCAATCGGAGATGAGATTGCGATTCCACATGCACAGTTGGATTCGATAACTGCACCGGGGATTGCAGCGATTACTGTAAAGAACGGTGTGGATTATGATGCACCAGATGGACAGGATGTAAAGCTTTGTTTTATCATTGCCGCTCCAAAGACAGGAGATAATATTCATTTGCAGGCATTAGCGAAGTTATCTACACTTCTTATGAATCCTTCTTTTAAAGAGTCCTTATTAAAAGCGCAGACGAAGGAAGAATTTTTGCAGATTATTAATGAGGCAGAATCACAGAAAGATATAGTTGATATGCAGCCAGAAGAAGAGAAAAACTATCGCGTACTTGCAGTAACTGCCTGTCCGACAGGAATTGCCCATACTTTTATGGCGGCGGAGAGTTTGACACAGGCTGGTGAAGAGATGGGATATCTCTTAAAAGCAGAGACAAATGGTGCTGATGGAGCAAAAAATGTACTCACTGCCGAAGAAATCAAGAAGGCAGACGGAATTATTATTGCAGCAGATAAAAATGTAGAGATGGCGCGATTTGATGGAAAGCCTGTTTTAGTGACAAGTGTAACGCAGGGAATTCAAAAGCCGAAAGAGCTGATTCAGAAAATCATTGATAAAAAAGTTCCCGTTTATCACCATGAAGGAGAAAAGACCGTAGAGACCGAAGGTGGAGAGAGCATCGGCAGACAGCTGTATAAAGCTTTAATGAACGGTGTATCCCATATGCTTCCATTCGTTATTGGCGGTGGTATTCTTATTGCCCTTGCCTTCTTATTAGATGATTACTCCATCAATCCGTCAAACTTTGGTAAGAACACACCAGTTGCGGCTTATTTAAAGACAATTGGTGAGCAGGCATTTGGCATGATGCTTCCAGTTCTTGCAGGATATATCGCTATGTCTATCGCAGATCGTCCGGGACTTACCGTTGGTTTTATTGGTGGTATTGTTGCAAAGATGGGATGTACCTTTGGTAATCCTGCCGGTGGTGATGTGAACTCTGGTTTCTTAGGAGCATTGCTTGCTGGTTTTATTGGCGGATGTATCGTGCTGATTCTTAAGAAGTTGTGTTCGAGACTTCCAAAAGCATTAGAGGGAATTAAGCCGATGCTTATTTATCCGGTAGCAGGTATTTTCTTAGTTGCGGTAGTAACAACACTAATCAATCCATTTGTAGGAGCAATTAATACAGGACTTAGTAACGTATTAAGCAGCATGGGTGGCACTTCTAAAATTCTTTTAGGCATCGTTGTTGCAGGAATGCAGTCAACCGATATGGGAGGTCCAATCAACAAAGCATCTTATGTATTTGCCACTTCTCAGTTAGCAGAAGGTAACTTTTATATTATGGCGGCTGTTATGGCAGGTGGAATGATTCCTCCATTAGCAATCGCGCTTAGCACAACTTTATTTAAAAACCGTTGGACAAAAGAGGAAAGAGAATCAGGTCTTGTGAATTATATTATGGGATTATCCTTTATTTCCGAGGGAGCAATTCCTTTTGCAGCAAAAGACCCGTTAAGAGTTATTCCCTCCTGTATTATCGGTTCTGCAACAGCCGGTGGATTATCCATGGCATTTAACTGTACACTTCGTGCACCACATGGAGGAATCTTCGTTCTTCCAACTATTGGGAATCCGTTAATGTATGCGTTAGCAATATTTATTGGAGCATTAGTTGGCTGTCTGGTACTTTCTTTCTTAAAGAAACCGTTGCCAGAGAATGTGGAAGAAAAAAAGGGAAACCTTTAAAATATATATTATATAGAAAAAATTTTTTGAGAATTTAGACTATATAATATGAAGAGTTCCGTTTTATGGATAAGGAATAAATAAGTAAAATGCATTCTAAAACAAGTGACAGAAAAAGGAGACAGAAGAATGAACATGAAACAATTATGTGCCAAAGAAGCACTAAAATATATAAAAGACGATATGTGCATCGGACTTGGTGGTGGTTCTACTGTAGGGTATTTAGCAGAATATCTTGCCAAAGAAGGAAAAAGGGTAACGGTAGTAACTCCATCCGATGATACGGCAGAACTTTGCAAAAAGTTGGGACTTATGCTATTATCACTGGAAATGACAGATCACATTGATATTGCTTTTGATGGCTGTGATGAGCTTGACAGAAATTTAAATGCATTAAAGGCAAACGGGGCGATTCATACAAGGGAAAAGATTATCGCATCTATGGCAGAAAAATATGTTCTGTTAATTGATGAATCTAAACTTTATGAAACACTTCCATTAAAAGATTCGGTAACACTAGAGGTTATCCCACAGAGTAGAAATTATGTACAGGCACAGGTAGAAAAAATTGGTGGAAAGGCAGTAATGCGAAAGAGCGGTGCAAAGGCAGGCGTTGTTATCAGTGATAATGGAAATTACATAATGGATACTGATTTTTCTGATGTAGCTGCATTTGCAGGGAAACCAGAAGAACTCCATCAGAAGTTAAAGCAGCTTACAGGAGTGATAGAAACAGCATTATTTATTGATGTGGTAGCATTTTCTCTTTGTGTATGTGGGAATGAAGTAAAAGTCATCGAAAAATAATAAGATATTAAGTATTAGAGAGCGTTTGAAAAAGTGTTTTAATAAGTCGTATGCTATAATTTGCGGAAAGTATTTTCAATACATACTCTAATTTAAAGCAAAAAACATAAGGACAGGAAAAAATATATCGTTTATAGCTTAAAGAGAATGAGTTAAGCTATAAAGAATATAAATTAGCAGAAAGGAAGTCAATATATAATGAAAAAATTAAACTGGGGAATGCTTGGAACAGGCTGGATTGCTCATGAGATGGGTGAAGCATTAAAACGAGTGAACGGTGAGATTTATGCCTGCTGTGCAACAAGCATGAAAAGTGCAAAGAAATATGCAGAAGAATTTGATGTAAAACACGCTTATGGCAGTGCGGATGAAATGTTTGCCGATGAGAATATTGATATTGTTTATATTGCAACACCACATAATTCCCATTATGAATTCTTAATGAAGGCCTTACAGAGTGGAAAGCATGTCTTTTGTGAAAAAGCAATTACAGTAAATGATACACAGCTTGAAGAGGCAGTGAAGCTTGCCAAAGAAAAGAATCTTGTCATTTGTGATGGAATGACTTTATATCATATGCCTGTATTTAAAAAGATGAAAGAAATCGTAGACAGCGGAAAGCTTGGTCCTGTAAAAATGATTCAGGTAAACTTTGGAAGCTGTAAAGAATACGATGTGACAAACCGCTTTTTCTCTAAAGAATTAGCAGGCGGTGCCTTATTAGACATCGGTGTGTATGCGACAAGTTTTGCAAGATTTTTCATGAAGAGCAAACCGGATACCATTCTTACAACTGCCAATTACTTTGAAACAGGTGTAGACGAGACATCTGGAATTATTCTTCGTAATCCTGATGGACAGATGGCAGTTATGGCACTTACGATGCGTGCGAAACAGCCAAAAAGAGGTGTTGTTGCCTGTGAAGATGGATTTATTGAGATTTATAATTATCCAAGAGGAGATAAGGCAACGATTACTTATACTAATGATGGTCATACAGAGACAATTGAGGCAGGAGAGACAGCCTATGCACTGGATTATGAAGTAGAAGATATGCAGAACTATGTCTTAAATGGCGGAAGTGAAGAATATCTGACTTACAGCCGTGATGTTATGAGTGTATTGACAGACATTAGAAAACAGTGGGGAATGATTTACCCATTTGAATAGGAAATTGAATGGGAAAAAGAACAAAGAAAGGGGTGCAGGAAAGCTTGCATCTCTTTTTATATTGCAGTATAATGCAAAATTGCGGTGTTGGCTTGCAATGTGAAATATATAAAAAATGTATAAAGAAACTAATATTGTAATTGTATAGCTTATGTGCAAATCTATTATTTGATTTGTGAAGTAGAAAGATATATATAATAAGATACAGAAAAAAGATGAGGAAAGATATGGAAAAGAAGTATTTATTTTTTGATGTTGATGGAACATTGACAGACCGTGCAACAGGAGAAATTGTTCCAAGTGCAAAAGAAGCATTGCAGCGATTAGAAGAGAACGGACATTTTGTAGCAATTGCAACTGGCCGTGCACACTATAAGGCAGAAAAGTTTACGAAGGCAAATGGATTTAAAAATATGGTATGCAATGGAGGGAACGGCCTTGTAATTAATGAAGAATTAGTGATGAATATTCCACTGGAAAAAGAAAACTGTATTCGTATTATTGAAGAAGCTGATAAACTTGGCTATGGCTGGTGTCTTGTTATGGATGATACAAAAGACGTTTATATGAAGGATACCTTATTTTTAGAGCAGGTAGGAAAAAGAAAAGAACCAACGAGATATATTATTGATGATACGTTAGACATTTATGCTGTAGAGAATTATTATAAAGTATATGTGGCAATCCCGGCTGAGGAGGAAGAACACCTTACAACGAAAAATCTCGTAGGCCATCTCCGTTTTGAGCCGGAATATCTGATGTTTCAGCCAGATAATAAACGAGGTGGCATCTTAAATATGATGGAATATTTGGAGGCAGATAAAAAAGATGTCGTTGTATTTGGCGATGATTATAACGATATGGATATGTTTCATTCTGACTGGCTTTCCATCGCTATGGGAAATGGATGTCAGGCGCTGAAAGAAAAGGCTGATTATGTGACAGATACAAATGTGAACGATGGAATTAAAAAGGCTTGTGAACACTTTGGATGGATTTGATAAGATAAATCAGAGGGTAAACAGGAATTTTACATAATAAAATTGTAGATATACGCAGCCTTCACAACCCACTTTGCAGAAAATATTTTTAATTTAAATTAAGTTGGCGTAGTTTATATATAAAACCAACAATAATAAATAAAGAAAAATAATGAAAGGAAATAATAAAGGAATATTACATAAATGACAGAATTAATAAAACAAAAAAAACAGGTGCCAAAAAGACTATATAGTAACAAAAAGTTAGCGGCACTGCTCATTCCATTGGCATTGGACCAGCTTTTGAATTCTTTTATGGGAACGATTGACACATTAGTTGTCAGCAATCTTGGTTCGGCAGCAATTTCTGCGGTATCGTTGGTAGATTCTATTAATATTTTAATTGTGCAGGCATTTTTTGCGCTGGCTTCTGGCGGAACCGTTGTCTGTTCACACTATCTTGGGTGTAAGAGTAGAGATCATGCGAAAGAAGCAGCAAGACAGCTTGTATTTGTTACGCTTTTATTATCTTTAATAATCGGCGGGATATGCCTTGTATTTAATCAACAGATTTTAAATCTGATTTTTGGAAAAGTAGAAAAGGATGTTATGGCAGGTGCGAGACAGTATTTCTTTTTCTCGGTATTATCTTATCCTTTTATCGCACTTTATAATGATGGTTCCTGCATTTTACGGGCACAAAATAACAGTAAGTTTCCGATGCAGATTTCCATTGCATCTAACTTTTTGAATGCATTTTTAGATGTGATTTTTGTGTGGGTATTTCACTGGGGCGTTGCCGGTTCAGCGATTGCGACAGCAGGATCTCGTTTCTTTAGCATGAGTATTGTGTTATGGAAGCTTCGTAATCCTTCTTTGGAAATTCCATTCCGAGATTATTTTTCGATTCGACCAAACTGGAGGGAAATTAAAAAAATTTTAAATATTGGTATTCCTTCTGGAATTGAGAATAGTATGTTTCAATTTGGAAAACTGGCAATTCAGTCTACAGTTTCTTTGATGGGAACAGCAGCTATTGCAGCACAGGGAATGACAAATGTTATCGAGAATTTGAATGGAATTCTTGCAATTGGTATTGGCATTGGATTGATGACTGTTGTAGGAGAGACGTTGGGAGCGGGAAGAAAAGAAGAAGCAGTATACTATATAAAGAAACTTTGCATTATTGCAGAAGTGACTCTGGCGATATCCTGCCTTATCTTTTATCTTTTGGTGCGACCGATTACTTATTTTGGTGGCATGGAACCGACAAGTGCTAAACTGTGCATTTACATGGTAACATGGATTAGTATTGTGAAGCCTCTTGTATGGGCTATGGCGTTCATTCCGGCATATGGCCTTCGTGCAGCAGGTGATGTCAAGTTCTCTATGACAGTTTCAGTTCTTTCCATGTGGTTTTGCAGGGTAAGTCTTGTTATTTTTCTTGCGAGAGTGTATCATATGGGACCGATGGCAGTATGGATTGGTATGTTTGTAGATTGGACTGTTCGAAATATAATCTTTACGATACGCTTTAGAAGTCGGAAATGGCTGAATCATGAAGTAATCTGATTTTTTTAAAAAACATAATCTAGCGTTACAGAATATGAATTACTTGTTACGTATTTTGTAGCACTAGATTTTTTTGCTATTTCATAAAACATAAAATTATTATAAATATTATCAAGAAAACATAAAATTTATCTCTGATAATTATTCTCATATAAAAATATTGACTTTTCCCAGTAAGTTATGTTATTCTTACATCAGTTAGTAATCCCTAACTAAAATGTGAGATAATTCATGTGATGCTCTTTTCGTCCCATTGAGCCGGGACGAGGGAGGTCCATGGGAAAGGATTGACGTAAAAAGATGTTACATTTAGAAATTGAAAAAGTAGTAGGTAGAGAGATTATTGATTCCAGAGGAAATCCAACTGTTGAGGCAGAAGTATATTTAGCAGACGGAACTGTTGGTCGTGGAGCAGCCCCAAGTGGAGCTTCTACTGGAGAGTTTGAAGCATTAGAGCTTAGAGATGGAGATAAAGACAGATTTGGAGGCAAAGGAGTTTCTAAAGCTGTAGAAAATATTAATACAACAATTAATGAAACATTAAAGGGAATCGACGCATCAGATATTTATGCAGTAGATGGTGCAATGCTTGCTGTAGATGGAACAAAGGATAAATCAAACCTTGGTGCAAATGCTATTTTAGCAGTTTCCATCGCAGCAGTTCGTGCAGCAGCAACTGCATTACAGATTCCGTTATATCGTTTACTTGGTGGAGTGAACGGAAACAGACTTCCCGTACCAATGATGAATATTTTAAATGGTGGAGCTCATGCAGCAAACACTGTAGACGTACAGGAATTCATGATTATGCCGGCAGGTGCACCAAGTTTCAAAGAAGGACTTCGCTGGTGTACAGAAGTGTTCCATGCATTAGCAGCACTTTTAAAAGAAAGAGGATTAGCAACTTCTGTTGGTGATGAAGGTGGATTTGCACCAGATCTTGGAAGTGATGAAGAGGCAATCGAGTGCATTCTTGAAGCTATAGAAAGAGCTGGTTATAAACCGGGTGAAGACTTTGTTTTAGCAATGGATGCCGCTTCTAGTGAATGGAAGAGTGGTACAAAGGGAGAATATCTCCTTCCAAAGAGTGGAAGAAAATTCACATCTGCAGAGTTAATTGAACATTGGAAACAACTTTGTGAGAAATATCCAATCTATTCTATTGAAGATGGATTGGATGAGGAAGACTGGGAGGGCTGGAAGCAGCTTACAAAAGAACTTGGCGATAAAGTACAGTTAGTTGGTGACGACTTATTTGTTACAAACACAGAAAGACTTTCTAAAGGAATTAAGCTTGGTTGTGGTAACTCTATTCTTATCAAGTTAAATCAGATTGGTTCTGTATCTGAGACTCTTGAAGCAATCAAGATGGCTCATAATGCAGGATATACCGCAGTAACTTCTCATCGTTCCGGTGAGACAGAAGATACAACAATTGCAGATTTAGCGGTTGCCTTAAATACCTGCCAGATTAAGACGGGTGCACCAAGCCGTAGCGAACGTGTCGCAAAATACAACCAGTTATTAAGAATTGAAGAGCAGTTAGGCAGTGCCGCTGTTTATCCGGGAAAGGAAGCATTTCATATTTCCCGCTGATTAGAACGATTGATGTGCTTTAGCCAAGCCAATATATGAATTAATATGATATATAGATTTTCTTAAGCAATATAATATGTACACTTATAAAAATCTACATAATTCTTAACCATTATAATTTAAGCTTATTATTCAATTACATATGCCAAATAGATAAATAATAAGAAGGGAAAAGTCATTTTGTCCGATAACAGAAAAAGCTGTTGTCCTGCAGAATGGCTTTTTTATTGTTATATGATTTATGATAGAATTATTTCTGCAGGATATGATAATATTTTCGGTAATATTTATAATAGGTATTATAATATGTAAGAGGAATATAGTAGATTTATATAGTGTTTTCTTAGATGCATTTTTGTAAAATAAAAATGTATTATAATACTCTATAGTAGGCAACAAAAAAGCAACGTGATATAATAAGACAAGGATATGATAAAAGAAGCGGAGGTGCTTGCTTATGAAATTTTTAATCAAACAAAGAGTATTTTCCTGGTCAGATACCTTTGATATATACGATGAATATGAGAATAAGAAATATTTTGTACAGGCGGAGTTTTTATCGTTAGGCCATCGCCTGCACGTATATGATATGAATGGACATGAGGTTGGATTGATTAAAGAAAAGGTTCTTACTTTTTTACCAGAATTTGAAGTGGTGATAGGCGGACATTCGTGCGGTGTTATAAAGAAAAAATTTACTTTTTTCCATCCACAGTATGATCTTGATTATAATGGCTGGCACGTAGAGGGGGATTTTCTTTCCTGGAATTATGATGTATATGAAGCCTGCAGTGCGGTTATACATATTACAAAAGAACCTCTGCATTGGGGAGATACCTATGTAATTGATTTCCTTGAGCCAAAGGATGAGCTGATGGGACTGATGCTCGTTCTCGCTATTGATGCGGCAAATTGTACGGATAATTAGAAAAGGTAGAAATACGTTTTTATGGGTAGGGCAATGATAACAGAATTTTTAAAAGTAAAATTGATATAGTAAATTTGTTTTGTTAAAAAGTATTTGAGAAAATATTGTTTAAGGGGGAAATGGACTATGAAAGTCAAAAGAATTGCCATTGTTACTGGAGCAACCGGTGGGCTTGGACGTGAATTTGTCCGCCATTTATTAAAAGAAAAAAATGTTGATGAGATATGGGCATTAGCACGAAATGAAAAGAAACTTAGTCGGCTGAAAGAAAAGTTTGGAAAGAAAATAAAAATATATTCCATTGATTTATCAAGTGTTCGTCAGATACGATGTTTTGAGGAAGAACTGAAAGAAGAGGCACAGCGGAAGAAATTGGAGATTTCTTATCTTATTAATAATGCCGGATTTGCAAAGTTTTGTTCTTATGACGATTTGGGTGTGGAGGAGTCTTTAAATATGCTCCATGTAAATATGGATGCTGTCGTTGCAATGGGTCTTATCTGTATTCCTTATATGAGAAAGGGAAGTCATCTTATTAACATTGCTTCACAAGCATCTTTCCAGCCTCTACCATATCAGAATCTTTATAGTTCTACGAAGTCTTTTGTACGCAACTATTCAAGAGCGTTAAATGTAGAATTAAAGGATAGAGGAATCTGTGTGACAGCAGTTTGTCCTGGATGGATAAAGACAGATCTTTATAAAAGAGCAGAAATCGGAGCAAGAAAAGCAACAACTCGCTATGTAGGCATGGTAACTCCAGATAAAGTGGCGAAAAAAGCTTTAAAAGATGCAAAGAAAGGAAAGGATATTTCTATTTACAGTATTTTTACGAAGATATCCCATTTAGCAGCAAAATTTTTGCCACAAAGAACAATGATGAAAATCTGGCTTAAACAACAGCATCTAGACAATTAAAAAGTGTTGTCGATAATGTCTATTTACAAATCACTAATATCTGCTATAATGAGATAGCTTATATCAGCGTACAGGAGGAAAAAAGTATGTTTGGTTTTATAAATCCCGGGAAGAGCAAGCCGGCGAAAAAGGGATTAAAGATTATCATTGTGGGCTGTGGTAAGGTTGGTACAACGTTAGTAGAGCAGCTTAGCAAAGAGGGACATGATATTATTATTATCGACAAGAATGCGAAAAAAGTACAGGAAATTGCAAACTTATATGATGTTATGGGCATTGTAGGAAACGGTGCAAGTTACAGTGTACAGATGGACGCAGGTATTGAGGATACGGATCTTATCATTTCTGTAACAGAGTCCGATGAGCTGAATCTTCTTTGTTGTACCGTAGCAAAGCAGGTTGGTGATTGTGCAGCAATTGCCAGAGTGCGTACTCCTGATTACAGCAAGGAGGCGGGATATCTTCGTGAGAAGTTAGGTCTTGCGATGATTATTAATCCAGAACTTGAGGCTGCAAGGGAAGCTGCGAGGATTTTATTTCTCCCATCCGCATTAGAGGTAAACTCTTTTGCACATGGACAGGCAGAACTGATTAAATTTGCAATTCCAGAGGAAAATATCTTAGATGGACTTAAAATAGCAGAGCTTCGTGGAAAAATAGAGACAAATATTCTTGTGTGTGGTGTAGAGAGAGATGGTGAGGTTCATATTCCAGGTGGTGATTTTATACTTCAGCAGGGAGATGTCATTTCTGTTGTGGCTTCTCGTAAGATTGCCAGAGAATTCCTTTCTCATATTGGATTTGAGACAAAACAGGTAAAGAATACGATGATTATCGGTGGAGGCAAGGCAGCGTATTATCTTGCGAAAAACCTTTTAGATGTTGGAATTGATGTAAAGATTATAGAGAATAATAAGGAGCGGTGTGAAGAATTGTCCATTCTTCTTCCAAAAGCGATTATTATCAACGGGGATGGAACTGATCAGGAATTATTAAAAGAAGAAGGTCTCCCATATGTAGAATCTTTTGTTCCACTCACTGGAATTGATGAGGAAAATATTCTTTTAACTCTTCACACAAGGCAAGTTTCGAAAGCAAAAGTAATTACAAAGATTAATCGTATTAATTTTAAAGATGTCATTGCAAAGCTTGATCTAGGAAGCGTTATTTATCCAAGATACATTACATCAGAAGCAATTATTGCCTATGTTCGTGCAAGACGTGCATCTCTTGACAGTAATATTGAGACCTTATATCATATGTTCGATCATCGTGTTGAGGCGATTGAATTCAGAGTTTATGAAGAATCGGAAGTAACGAATATTCCATTAAAAGATTTGGCATTGAAGAAAGAGTTACTTCTTTGCTTTATCAATCGAAATGGTGCGATTATTCTTCCGAATGGTCAAGACTCCATTCAGGTAGGGGATACGGTAATGGTCGTAACTACTCATACAGGATTTAATGACTTGAGAGACATTTTGGCATAAGTGCGGAGGAAGATATGAACAGTTCGATTATTCGTTTTGTATTAGGATATGTATTGAAGATGGAAGCAATCTTGATGCTTCTTCCTTGTATCGTTGCAGTAATTTACAGAGAACAGACAGGTTTTGCTTATCTATTAGTAGCAGCGGCATCTATGGCACTCGGTACTTTGATGACATTAAAGAAACCAAAAAGCCATGTATTTTATTTAAAAGAAGGCTGTGTGGCAACGGCATTAAGCTGGATATTTTTAAGTTTTTTTGGAGCGTTGCCATTTTGGATTTCTGGAGAAATTCCTTCTTTAGTTGATGCGTTATTTGAGACGGTTTCAGGCTTTACCACAACAGGTTCAAGTATTTTGTCTGATGTGGAGGCTCTTTCCCACTGTGCATTATTCTGGAGAAGTTTTACCCACTGGATTGGGGGTATGGGAGTACTTGTATTCCTTTTAGCAGTTATTCCATTGAGTGGAGGCTCAAATATTAACTTAATGCGTGCAGAGAGTCCAGGTCCGTCTGTTGGAAAGCTTGTTCCAAAGATTAAATATACCGCCCAGATTCTTTATACTATTTATTTTGGAATGACGATTATAGAGATTGTCCTTCTTATTATCAGTAAAATGCCGGCGTTTGATGCCATTACATTATCATTTGGAACGGCTGGTACCGGCGGTTTTGGTATAAAGGGAGATAGTCTTGCAAGTTATACTGCACTACAGCAGTGGATTGTGACGATATTTATGATTTTATTTGGAGTGAACTTTAATGCTTACTATTTAATTTTATTTAGAAAGTTTAAAAAAGCATTTCAGATGGAAGAGGTTCGCGCATATTTTGCCATCATTTTTGTGGCAACGGCGATTATCACTGGAAGTTTGATCAGAGGTAATATGCAGTTTACAGATGCACTTCGCCATGCGGCATTCCAGGTAGGTTCGATCATTACCACAACTGGATATGCTACGGTAAACTTCGATGCGTGGTCACAGACTTGCCGGACGATACTGGTTCTGTTAATGTTTGTGGGAGCTTGTGCTGGAAGTACCGGCGGTGGAATGAAAGTGTCTCGTTTTATTGTTATGGTAAAGACAATGATTAAAGAATTGAATTCTTATATTCATCCAAAGAGTGTTAAAAAGATTAAAATGGATGATAAACCGGTAGAACATGAGGTGGTTCGTTCTATCAATGTATACTTTATTACTTTTATGATTATTTTTGTAGTCTCTGTTTTTGCTATATCTTTTGAGGGACATGATTTGGTGACAAACTTTACAGCTATAGCGGCAACAATCAATAATATTGGACCAGGTCTTGGCATGGTCGGTCCAGACTGCAATTTTGGATTTTTCAGTGATTTTTCTAAACTTGTTATTATTTTTGATATGCTTGCGGGAAGGTTAGAGCTGTTCCCATTACTTATTTTATTCCATCCGGCAATTTGGAAGGAGTTATTTACCCAGAAAATCGTAATGAGAAAAAAGCAGAAAATTTGATTTGTTGATAATAGAATTAGACAGTCGCATTTGAAGAATCTCTGCCAGCGTGTACAAAGAAAACGAAGGAGGCATAAAAAAATATCCCATTTAGTAGCTCAAAATGGGATAATTTTTTTATGTCTTTCTAAAGTCTTCTGGTGCTCTGGCTACTTATTTCCTATAACGGCGTCTGTTCGGTTCTACAAATCAAATTTTTAATATTGAGAAAAAGTTTGGTTGTTTTGTTGCTTAAGATTGAAAATTGAGAATATATTTATGATTGCTTTTGGTAAAAGTGATGGTGTATTTTGTTGTTATTTTATAGAAAGTGAACAAAAATGTAGTGAGTTATTGATAGAGAGATAAAACAAAAGTTAGTTATTGATAATATTTCTCAAAAAAAGCATTGACTTCTAATTATAATTAGGGTATACTAACCTGCGTAGAAAAGAAATTCATACAGATGCACTGGGGAATTAATCAGCGTGCACTGTCGGATATTTGCTTTAGAAAAGGAGATGATAATATGCCACTGTCTATGGTGAAGGCAGGCGAACCAAATGTCATTAAAAAGGTGGGAGGAAAGTCAGAAACGAAAAAGTTTCTTGAAAACCTCGGCTTTGTTGTTGGTGGTCTGGTGACCGTAATATCAGAAATCAATGGCAGTCTCATTGTGAACGTCAAAGATTCTAGAGTCGCTATCGGTAAAGATATGGCTAACAAGATTCTTGTTTAAAGCAAGTTTTTTGTTCCGATGAATAAGTATGAATAAAAAGGGAGAATAAAGACATGAAAACATTAAAAGAAGTCGCTGTTGGTAAGACCGTAACAGTGAAGAAGCTTTCTGGTACCGGTCCTGTAAAACGTCGTATTATGGACATGGGAATTACAAAAGGTGTTGAAGTTTATGTAAGAAAAGTTGCTCCGCTTGGTGATCCGGTAGAGGTAACAGTAAGAGGCTATGAGTTATCTCTTAGAAGAGCAGATGCCGAGATGATAGAGGTAGAATAATTAATTTTTTTTACCTATTTAGTTAGCGTTTGCTAATATATATTAGTATTTACGTGTTCTAGTTAGCATTAACATCTAAAAATGAGTAGAAATAAACTTTAGTTGCTTTTTGAAAACATCAGTAAGTTTATAATTTGAGGAAAAGGAGAAAAAAATGTCAGTAAAAATTGCGTTAGCAGGTAACCCAAACTGCGGTAAAACGACATTATTTAATGCCTTGACAGGTTCTAACCAGTTTGTTGGTAACTGGCCGGGTGTTACTGTAGAGAAAAAAGAAGGAAAGTTAAAGGGACATAAAGATGTTGTCATCATGGACTTACCAGGTATCTATTCCCTTTCTCCATATACATTAGAGGAGGTAGTTGCAAGAAATTACCTCATTGGAGAAAGACCAGATGCAATCATCAACATCGTAGATGGTACGAACATTGAGCGTAACCTTTACTTATCCACACAAATTATGGAACTTGGTATTCCAGTAATCATGGCAATCAACATGATGGATCTTTTAGAGAAGTCCGGAGAGAAGATTGACATTGCAAAACTTGGTAAAGACCTTGGATGTGAAGTTGTTGAGATTTCCGCATTAAAAGGTACTGGAATCAAGAAGGCGGCGGAAAAGGCAGTTGCATTAGCACAGTCTAAGAAGTCTGCAGAAGTTGTACATAGCTTTGATAAGAAGGTAGAAGATGCAATTGATGCTGTAAAGGTAATGTTGGGCTCTCAGGTTCCAGAAGAACAGAAACGTTTCTTTGCAATCAAGCTTCTTGAAAGAGATGATAAGATTGTAGAACAGTTAAATACAGTTCCAGATGTTTCTAATGAGATTAAAGCTCTTGAAGATGCATTTGATGATGATACAGAAAGTATCATTACTAACGAAAGATATGTATACATTTCTTCCGTAGTAGCAGATAGCTGCAAGAAGAACGGAGCTAAGAAGCTTACAACATCTGATAAAATTGACCGTATCGTAACAAACCGCTGGCTTGCACTTCCAATTTTTGCGGTTGTTATGTTCATTGTTTATTATGTATCCGTATCTACGGTAGGTGACTGGGCAACAACTTGGGCAAATGATGGAGTATTTGGTGACGGATGGCATCTCTTTGGTATTAAGTCCCTCTTTATTCCTAGTGTTCCTAGCATCGTAGAAGGTGCTTTAAATGCTGTTGGATGTGCAGACTGGTTATCTGGATTAATTCTTGATGGTATTGTTGCCGGTGTTGGTGCAGTACTTGGTTTCGTACCTCAGATGCTCGTATTATTTATTTTCCTTGCATTCTTAGAGTCTTGTGGTTACATGGCACGAGTTGCATTCATCATGGACAGAATTTTCCGCAAATTTGGTCTTTCCGGTAAATCCTTCATCCCAATGTTAATTGGTACAGGATGTGGTGTTCCTGGTGTTATGGCTTCAAGAACAATTGAGAATGACCGTGATAGAAAAATGACAATTATGACAACCACATTTATTCCTTGTGGAGCAAAACTTCCGATTATCGCATTAATCGCAGGTGCACTTTTTGATGGAGCATGGTGGGTTGCACCAAGTGCATATTTCGTTGGTATTGCAGCAATTATCTGTTCCGGTATCATCTTAAAGAAAACAAAAATGTTCGCAGGAGAACCTGCACCATTCGTTATGGAGCTTCCATCTTATCATATGCCAACAGTATCTAACGTATTAAGAAGCATGTGGGAGAGAGCTTGGTCTTTTATCAAAAAGGCAGGAACAATCATTCTTTTATCTACAATCATCTTATGGTTCCTTATGAACTTTGGATGGGTTGACGGAAGCTTTGGAATGCTTGAAGCAGAACAGTTAAATGACAGTATTTTAGCAGCTATCGGTAATGTAATCGCTCCAATCTTTGCACCTCTTGGATGGGGAGACTGGAAGATGGCAGTTGCAGCCGTTAGTGGATTAATCGCAAAAGAGAACGTAGTAGGTACATTCGGTATTCTCTTCGGATTTGCAGAAGTTGCAGAAGATGGTAGCGAATTCTGGGGACAGCTTGCTAACAGCTTACCAGCAGTAGCAGCTTACTCTTTCTTAGTATTCAACTTGCTCTGTGCACCATGTTTCGCAGCTATGGGTGCTATCAAGAGAGAGATGAACAACATCAAATGGTTCTTCTTCGCAATTGGATACCAGTGCTTACTTGCTTATGTAGTAGGTCTTTGTATTTACCAGGTTGGTACATTAATCACAGCAGGTACATTTGGAATTGGTACAGTAGTAGCATTTTTACTTATCATCGGATTTATTTACCTTCTGTTCAGACCTTACAAAGAAAGTAATACATTAAATGTTAATGTAAAAAGCGTAGCAAAGGCAAAATAATTAAAAAGATTATATATCTGTTCAGAATTATGATTTGTGATTCTGAACAGATAATCAATAGTTTACGATAATTGATACTTTATATAGAAGGGAAGTGTATCAGATGGGAACAATAATTGTGGGACTTATCCTTGTTTTAATCGTTGCCCTGATTATTCGAAGTATGATAAAGGATAAGAAAAGTGGAAAGTCAATTCAATGTGGAGGAAGCTGCTCACATTGTGCAGGACATTGCTCTGCCCCTTGTGACACTCCTTCTAATAGACAGTAAGTACAACTATTTTGAATAGTTCCGATTAGATTAGATAAAAGAAAGAAGTGTGGATATGCTGCAAAAAGCCAATCAGAATCTTCCGATTAATGATGTGGGAATTCACAGGACACAGATGCAGAAAGAGATAATAGTGCAAAAGTTAAAAGAGCGTGGCTGTCGGATTACCAGACAGAGAAAGATGCTTTTAGATGTGATTTTGAATGAAGACTGCTCCAGTTGCAAAGAAATTTACTATAAAGCATCCATGAAAGATTCTGGAATTGGAACAGCTACAGTATATCGCATGATTAATATTCTGGAAGAAATCGGTGCATTAAGCCGAAAGAATATGTATAAGATTGCATGTGGGCCGGAATGTGAAGTAAAAGATGCCTGCGTGATTGAGTTTGATGATGATACGATTATTGAGCTTTCCGGAAGGAGCTGGAACCAGGTAGTACAATCAGGACTTAGAGCCTGCGGTTATTCTAGCGGTCATAAGATTAAGAGTGTAACTGCAAAATCCTGTGAATTTTCTAGATAAAGATAAAAAATATATGCCATTATAAATAATTCCAGAAGACTTCCAAAATCTTCTGGGATTATTTGCGTTTGAATAACGACAGACGCTCTTTGGTGATGTTATCTTCGACTCTGCTTGTAGCAACCCCAAATTTGTCAGAAAAATATTGGATAAAAACGAATGAAATTGATAAATAAATAACAATTTAATGAGTTGGATATGGGGTGTAAATGATAAAAATACAAAAAAAGTACAATATCTAGTGCTTTTTGAGAAAATGAAAAAATCTTCAAAAAATGCTTGACGCAAGTGCCCTGTTATGATAATATAATACGCGTTGCACATGAGAAACGCAGTTTTGAGAGAAAAATGATAAAAATCTTAAAAGAAAACGAAAAAACTTCTTGACGGATTGAAAATCATGTGATAACATATAAAAGTTCGCATCACGAAAAAACAAAAATCTTCGAAAGAAGATGAAAAAAGTTTTTTAAAAAAGTTCTTGACAAGAACAAAGTGATGTGATAAAATATAAAAGCTTTCGCAAAAGAAAGCTTAAAACCTTGATAA
>NZ_CAKRCF010000012.1 GCF_934307085.1 uncultured Anaerobutyricum sp. | reverse complement strand
ATTCATACAAAGAAACGCCAGAACCGGCATTTGCCGGAACTGGCGTTTCTTTATCTACGGACTTATTTTACAGCCCCCCAACAAAGCATTCTTTTACTATAACATCTGCACCAACTGCTTTTATTGAATTTTCTTGTTATAATAAATATAAACAACTGGAAAACGAAGATAAAAAATATACTCCAGAAGAAATTTCGGCTGCAAAAGGTATTATTCGAATAGAACTCCGCATGAGTCATCGAAAAATTTTACAAGAGAAGCAGAAATTAAATATTTCTACAGAAGAAGATATATTATTAAATGCAAATATATTATCAGAAGACAATATCCCTAGATATATTAAATCTTGTTTTGGAGCCGGTTATTTTACAACAGCTATTAAGGCAAAACAAAAAATTTTAGATTCTTCTTACCATAAGAAAACTAAACAATCTATGATTGACATGGTTGAACGTGCTAGCTCTAAAAGACAGACTTTAGAGAAAATTAAATGTGATATTGGCAAAAAGAAATTTTCTAGCTTGATGAAACTATTTAATCAACTTGGTATCTCTCCCCTTACAATTAGGGCAAAAGCTAATATTGAACGAATGGAAAATCCTTTGTATTACATTCATTATGCTAATGCTAATTACCCCAAATAATTAATACACGGAGACCTCTGCATAGTGCCCAGTCATTTAAATGGCTGGAAACATGCAGAGGTCTTTTATAGTAATTAACCTGCTAATCTACGGGAAACTACTTTAAAATATGGAGACTCATAATTATAGTCTTTGTTATTCACTCTGAGCCATCCAGTCTTTTTTCCATATTGAAACTGAAGATACATAGTGTTTTTGGACAGAGTAAGCTTTCTCAAAGTTACCTGTTTCCCTTTAGGAACAGTGAAAGCAAGTTTGCTTCCGTTATAAAAACGTAACTTTTTCGCTGTTACAAAAATATTTTTCCGGAATAATTTACTATAAGAATCATTTTGGTAGTTACCAATAATGCTTTTTACAGTAGAAGTGGTAGTACTTGTTAAAACAAGCTTATTATTACGGAATTTATAATTCATTTTCCAGTTAAGCCATCCTGTTTCAGCAGGCTGGTCACCATGACGAAGAGTCAGTAAATTCTTTTTAGCAGAAACAATTTCGCAGGCTGTATAATCTAACTTGCTTACAGAATAGAGCTTTTTAGATTTATTATTATATTTATAAATCTGATTAAATACAATATAGTCATTATCTCCAATACCCATTAATTGAAGAACTTCATTTTTATTAGACATTTTAGCATATTTAACAGAGAAACGATTGATACCGCCGTTAGTACAGTTTTTAGTAAAAGCAACCTTATTATTTACGGTAACTTTAAGTTTTTTTATGTAGTAATCTTTGTCGACACGGGTTGTGATAAGGATTTTATCTGCTTTTCCATCTCCGGTGATGTCAGCAGAAATTGTTTTCTTTATTGGGATATTTTTTACAGAGGCAGCGTTTGTCAACGTAGAGAACGACAGACACATTATCAATGTAAATATAAATGAGAAATTAACTTTAAATAATTTAAAAATGGCATTTTTCATAGCGATTCCTCCTTAAAAATATTGTATATATACTATATGTATAATGATACTATAGCATATTTAAAGATAAAAAATCCTTAAACTTCAGATAAATTTAATATATAAAAAGAAAACAAAAAATGCTAGTAACTACCAGTCACACTTTTATCAATAAGCAGAAAGTAAAAAAGAAAATAAAAAGAAAAGAACTATCCATAAATGTTTTCATCAATTTCCTTAAAATAATGAAATAAGTTTATTTTAAGATTGGTGAAGCAGCTGTTAGATAGTTCTTTTGATATTGTTTTTACTTATGCGCTATTAAATGCTTGATTAGATATTTAATAAATATTTTAATGCTCCATCTGTATCATGAGCAAGAACACGTTTTGCGAGAATGGTAGTGCATTCGTTAGTGCAACAGGGTTTTTAGCCGAAAAAATGTAATTTTTACCACTTGATGTAAAAAGCAAAAAGCACCGAAAACCCACTGTTTAAGCGGATTTTCAGTGCTTCTAATACTGAATCGAGGCGACGGGACTCGAACCCACGGCCTCTGCGTCCCGAACGCAGCGCTCTACCAAACTGAGCCACGCCTCGTTTTTACAACGGATATCATATCAAAATTCATGAATTATGTCAAGTTTCTGAGAGGGCAAATACTTAGCTATACTCTATCTATTTTCTGCTACTTTACCCTCTCATTTATTTCTCTGTATAGTTCATTTACTTTACTGAAAATTCCCGACTAATTTTCTAAAATATTAATCCTTTTTATTTCTTCTCTTTTTGTAATATGTAATAATCAAAATCATCATAACCGAAGCAGCACTCGCAATACCGTACATCGTTATATTGTTAGTATCTCCTGTTTTGGCAGTTTTTCCTTTTGAATTCTGTCTTGTGTTATTCACTTTTTTTCTACTCTGTTCCTTTAGATTAATTTTATCATAATCACTCATCTTTGGGGTAACAGGAATACCACTTCCATCTTTATTTTGTCCATCAATAGATACCTCATTCTTCAGAAACTTAATTGATGGAATATCCTTTTTTACCTTTCCAATATAAGTTAATTCTACAGAATCATTTGCTTCTATTTTATCTAATCGAACTTTCTGTTCCTTTACTTTTTCAACGGCTATTTTATTTCCTTTTTGTGTACATATTGTTTCACTGAATTTATTAGTAAATCCTATTATATTAATATATTTTTTCAATTCTTCGGAAGGTTCCTCCATTACTTCTATATGTTTTGCTGTTCCACTTCCTATATTTGAAATTGTAAGTATAAAAGTAACTTTCTCACCTGATTTATAAGTTCCATATTTTCGCTTACCTGTGTACCTTCCATTATCCATAATGATTTCTTTTGTTTTATCTGCTTTCTTGGCTACAATAATCTTCGGAACTCCTATTCCTATCGTGTCATTGTCTGTCATTTCCGGAGTGTCTGCAAGATATACTTTTTCTTTCTCTCCGTCCTCATTAATCACCTCATACTCTGGAGTAATATGCACACTATTATTAAGTCCTGTACTTTCTTTGGTTCCTGATTTTACATTCGCCTTTAAATGAAGTTCTACACTATCTCCCGCTTTTAGATAATCCAATACTACAGAAGCTTTTCCTTTCTCTGTCTGTTCTTTATTGACTTTGTTACTTTGCTCTACCTGTATCTTTTCTCCCTTTTGTGTTTCTAACTGTCCTGTTAAAAATACAATAGAATCTGTCTGTAAAGATTCTAAAAGTTCTTTATCAGGTATATCTTCGACCAGAATGTTATACAAGTCTGCTGTCCCACTGTTAGTGATTGTAATCGTATAATCAATTATATCTCCGTATTCGTATATTCCTTCTTTCTTTTCTCCTTCATAACGTCCTCTCACTAAAGTAACTCCCTGCGTTTTATCCGCCAGTTTTGCTACCTTCGCTACTGCACTTCCAGGAATATTAATCGCATCTTCATCCTTCATAAATTCTGTAACAGGTACTTTTTCATAATTCATACTTAACTCTTTTATTTCCTTTATTGCAAGTTTCTGAATTTCTTCATATGCCTTTTCTATCGCTTTTTTACTTTCTTCAGATAATTCTACTTTATCTGCTTTATTAGCTTCATCTGAATCTTCCCCAATATCTTCTTTCTTATTATTTTCCTTATCTTCTTCTATTTTTTCACCTACTGTTTCCTCGTATTCTTTATAGGCTTCTTCGTTCCCCTTTTTATATCTTGCTGTTAATTCTACTGTATTTTTCAATGAAAAAAGATTTCCTGTATCTAAGCATACCTTTCCTTTTAAATACACATCAACAGAATCTTCTGCTGCTAAAAAGTCCATCCATAACTTTTGTGGTTCTTCTAATATGGTTCTTACCTTTCGGTTTTGCTTTGAAATATAAGTTTGCTCTACAAATGAAACACTGTTCTTTTCCAGTGCTTCTTCTAGTTCTTTACTTAATGTATCTGTCAGGTTTAAATCATATAAATTGGTACTTCCCCGGTTTGTTACTGTTATTTTATAAGTAACATCACTTCCATTCTCATACATTCCTGATATTTTAGCTCCTGCATCATACCTTCCCTCCTTTAAAACAACACCAGTTGTCTTATCTGCTAACTTTGCTATTCTAGCCTCCGGTATTCCAGGAACCTCTATTTTATCTTCATCTTCCGCTCCCGGAATCTGCTCATCTTCATTTCCATTAAAATACCATCCGTTAATGTACACTTTATTTGAAAGATTATACAAATTAGCGATACCAGGGAGCAATTCCACAGAATATTTTAAAACAACATAATCTCCCGCATATAAACGGTCTGTACTTTCTTCTGTACCTGTAGTACATAATATCACTTCTTCTCTGTTTATATTCTTTGCTGTAATTTGTTTGCCTGAAGATGTAGTAAGTATATATAATCCTGCTTTATCTTTTTCTTCCTCATTAAAAATAAATCCCGCGCTGTCTTTTTTTATTATTGTTTTTAATTCATTGCTTATTACATCCTTTACCTGAATTTTTTTCAATGCTGCTGTACCCGAATTCTTCACTATAATTGAAAATACTACTTTTTCACCAGCATTATATGTTCCTGGTATTTTTACCCCAGACTTTATTTCTCCATTTTCAATGGCTATTCCTGTCGTCTTATCTGCTATTTTCGAAACTTTTTCTTCTGGACTTCCCGGAATATTTATGTAATCCCAGTCCATTGCCAGACTATTTCCCTTTTCATCTGTTAACCCTTTTATTGGTACTTCTGCTAAATGCGGTTTATCCGCTTCTTCCCCCGCCTGATAAGCATTATCATCATACTGTGCTTCTCCATACACTTCATTTCTAAGTTTCCATGCATCTTTGGCCTCCTTTTTCAAACGAACCTTTACATGCACTTTAACACTATCCTTAACATTCAAATGATCTAATATCAATATTAATTTGGATTCTTCTGAGAATTGTGCAGATATTTTATCTCCTTTTTTTGTCTCCACCTCTCCTGATTCCGGAAGCACAAAGGTTGCTGTTTTCATATCTACATACTCTGATAATATCTGTTTATATTTATCTCCTTTAGAGTTCATGTTGTCAGTAAGTTTTATATTATAAAGCGGTATATTCCCTGTATTTGTTACTTGTATCGTATAATCAATCATTCTTCCTGCTCTATAAATTCCTGATACTTTTTCTTCAGTATATCTACCTTTTTCTTCATCAAATGCAACTTCTTTTTTCTCTTTATTCGTCGTTTTATCTGCCAATTTTGAAACAGCAAATGCCGGATGCATTAAGAGGTTACTTACTTTTAAATCGGATGTAATATACTCTTTATTATTATTCGTATCATAATGTAATTCTACTTTATAAAGCGTATCGCTCTTAATATGGTTCCATGCCCCTTTTGTCTCTTCTACTATATATCTTCCAATGTATAATTCTTTATTACTTTCTCCCTTCCCATCCTTTCCTGTTATAATTCTATCTACTACTTCTCCTTTAGATACCAGCGGTTTGGCATCTTTAACCGCTTTGTTATTCTCTATATCCCATGGAGCATAAATATCTTCCTCCGCTGTTACTGTAAATACTGCTCCTTCTACTGCCTGCCCATCATCATCTTCTTTTTGTATCACGATTTTCCCTTTTTGAAGATGATTATAATATAGCAATGCTCCTGTTTGTTTATTTCCAGTTGTCAGATTTTCAAAGACAATTTTACTTTCGTCTTGCACATTATCCTGTGACATCTGAAAAGTCCATTCCTGTTCTGTTAATATACATCCTTCTGGTGCTTTCTTTTCCGTAATCTTATATTTTCCAAGATTATCCATCGTATTTTTAAATTTCTGCGCATTATAGTAAATAGTCTGTCCTTGCTCATCTTTTCCCTGTGTTAACATAAATAAGTCTTCATACTTTTCTGTTTTTTGTGACCACTGCGAAAGTAAAAATTCTGCACCTGCCAAATAGTCACCTGTATCCTTGCTTTTTTTATAAACTTTGATTCTGTTCTCAAGAATCTCACAATTTGTATTTGTCAGTAATATTTTATCTTCTGCATTTTCTGATATATCAAATAGCAGTTCTTCCTTTAAACTGTTTATTACATATTTCCATTCTCTGTTTACAGATGGATTCCAAACATTTTTATATATTTCCGGTATTGCCATTTCTTTAATACAATACGGTCCATCTCCAAATTCTGATGTATAAAACGTTCCCTTCACATTCTCTTTAAATTCTGCAATTCCTGCAGTGTCTGTAACTGCAGTATACAGAGGCGAAACCTTACTACTGTCTACATTACTTCCACCAAACAATCCAAATGTAACTCCCTGTACCGGTTGTCCTGTATATTCATCTATCTTCTTTACCTTTAACTTCATTGCGATTTTAGAAGCAACATAATTCGACTTTCTGTTTGCAGCACTTCCTTGGTTATTGCTCACATTCAAACTTCCCTTATTCACAGTCATAACGCTTCCTCGCACATTATTAGCTTCTGGAACCTTCTGCATGATATTCTCATTCATTTGATACCAATCCGTGATGGATTTATTTATGTTATGAAGCTCTTCATCCGTCTTCACCTGCACTTCTATATGTACATAGTATGTTCTTCCATAAAAATCTATTTTTGATAATTGAGCCGCTTTCGCTTTTGCATATATGTCTGTCGTATTATCCACATTCTTTTCCTTTGAAATATCAAATTGTGTAGTAACATCTGTATAGTGAATCCCATCTGTTTGAAAATCATTACTGACAGCTTCATCTGTATATATCTTTATATCTTTTATATTTAAGAGTGCATCTACTGTATCCTCAAATTGAAACTCCGTATACCTGACATTCTTTATGTTAGAAGGCATTCCCGCCACTGCCGACAACACATACGAAAATACCTCATTTCTTTTTGATAACTGAAGAAATTTTTTGCCGCTTTCAGAATTACTTCCATTAATTTTTCCTGGGTAAATTGTTTTATTTATACTCTCTGGTAATGGAAGAATCCCTAAATCTGCTCTGATTCCTAAAAAACCGGTACTATTGGACCAGTAGTATGAAATTGCATCTGCCTGAGAGCTTTCTGCGGGAATCCCATAGCCTTCTTTTACCGCATAAGCCGCATCCCCGCCCGTATCTTTGTGATCGCACTTTGCCAAAGTCCATCTGCAATTCACTGTATTCCCTGAAAAAATACCAATAGCGGTTGTATTCTCATCTTTCTTATCTAAATTCTCTACACTTCTTGAGGATACATATCCTTTTGATGAACCAATCAATCCCGTAGCGTTATACTGTAATTTGGATGTTCCCATATTAAACATAAGAATCTTTTCAAATCCGCTGCCGAAATCAATTCCCTGCTGAACATCAATATCACAAAACTGTATCATTCCTTTGATACCAGAAACTCCTGTTTGCGTCCCTGTATAAAAAAATTCTATCTTAGTCTGTACATAATCTGTTCCCATAACATTCAGGCCTATTTTACTCTTCTGGAAACCTGCATATGGAGCTTTTAATTCTTGATTTGCAAGCTGCTTTCTTACTGATGCTTCCGGAAACTTGTAGCCTGTAATAGAAATCTTCATATCCACTGCATAAGATCTTCCATTACCATAATCATACCATGTTCCAACTTTTTTATAGATTGCATAAGGATTTTCTGTACACTTTTGAAGATTAAATACTTTCGTTGCAATATTATCTGCCTCTACTGCATTATATATGTCTCCAAACTGCTTCTTTCCTGTATTCTTTACTGTAGCAAAAGAAACTCCTCCTCCGTTACCTCCCCCTACACTTACGGAACTATTTGCAGTAAATCGAGGTGTAAAATTATATAGCTTTCCATTCGTATAAGTTTCATAAATATATTTTGATGCTGCTTTTGCATCTGCTACCGTGATAAGATTCTTGCCGGTTGCCTGTGTTACCTTTTTGCTGTTTTTCTGTAACAAAAAATAATGACTTGTAATATCCGGCATTGTAACATTATGATTCGTATCCGGATGCGTAGATTGAACTACTGGTACCGAACTCTCTTCTGGTTCTGTTTTCTTTATTATCTCTGCCTGATTTTCTTCTTCTGCTATTCTGGTTGTTTGTTCCTGCTCTTTACTATTCTCTTCTTTTCCCACTTCCGTTATCTGCTCTGATTCTTCCTGCTTCTCTTTTTTTCCTGATTCCGTTGCTTTCTCCTGTTCTTTACGGTTCTCCGTTTTTTCTGACTCTGTTATCTTCTCCTGCTCTTTTCTATTCTCCTCTTTTTCTGATTCTGAATCCTTCTCTTCTCTTTTTTCTTCTTTCCCTATTTCTGTTATTTGTCCTGTTGTTTTTGATTCTCCTTCTTTCTGCGCCGTATTCTCCTTTTGTCTGTCTGATGTACTAGTTAAAACTTCCTTCTTAGATGACGGAATAGCTTCTATATCATCTTTCGTCTTCTTTTTTGTCTCTCTGGTATTCTCCTGTCCATTTTTCATCTGGTAGAAACTATCTGTTCTTATTATGGCTGCCGCATTACTCATATCTGTATTCGTAAAAAAAATTGCAGCGACTAACATAAAAATAAGGATTCTTTGTAAAAATATCCGCATTTTCTGCCCTCCTGAAAAATTATACTTTTCTTTTTTAGAAATATTTCTTCTTCTTTGCTTCTCCCTCCTTTTAATAATTAGAAAATATTTCCATTTCATTTTATCATCGCAATACTCATTTGTCAATATTTTCCTTTTTCTCTTTTCTTCTAAAATCTTTTGTACTTTGGTAGCAAAAAAAGCTAAGCATCTATGTAAAATTTTCTTTATAAAAAAACACCTTTAGCCCATATGAGCTAAAGGTGCTTTCTTAAACTATCTTTTTTATGGAATTTTTCAAACACGCTCAGAGTGCGTAAAAAAATTCTCTACCGATCAATCATACTAATAGATTCTATTGCAACAATACCACCACGTACAACTTCTACATGATCAAACTTTCTTGTTAATAAGGCAATAAGATCATTATTACGTCCTTCGGTATTAACGCTCTCTAAAAGAACACTGTTAATACCGTAGTCAATCGCTTTGGCTCCAAATACCTGGGAGATACGGAAAATTTCGCCCTTTTCAAATTCAGAACATTCATGAATCTTCACAAAAAGAATCTCCTTCATATGTGTCGGTGCATCGGTAATATCATTCAGCTTGATTACTTCTACACAGCGATTTAACTGCTTTTTAATCTGCTCAAAAGTTGCATCATCAGAAGAAAGACCAATTGTCATTCTAGATACAGTAGGATCTTCTGTAACTCCTACCGTAATACTCGAAATATTATAGGACTTTCCAGACATCATTCCAGAAATACGTGCCAAAACACCAATTCGGTTCTCCACATACAGAGATACCCATCTTTTCTTCTTTTCTGTATTTATCTCCCTCATCTCTGCATCCTCCTATAACATAATATCTTCAAAGCTTGCTCCACCTTTAATCATTGGCATAACTAATTCATCTGGAGCAACCATACATTCTACAATAACTGGTTTCTTATTCTTCTCTGCGTACTCTCTCGCCTCAAGAATCGTAGCTTTTAACTGATCATTACTTGTAACAAAATATCCCTTAGAACCGTAAGCTTCTGCCATCTTTACGAAATCAGGAACATACTCTGGACATACCCAGCCCGGTGTACCACATTTGCCCTTGCAGGACTTATGGTAGCGCAGACAGGTAATTGTGTAACGCTTCTTAAAGAAGAGTTCCTGCATTTGACGAACCATTCCCAGACGATTATTATTAAATACAATATTTACCAATGGAAGTTCCTGGCATACTGCTGTTGCAAGCTCCTGCATATTCATCTGGAATCCACCATCACCACTGATAGATACTACCGACTTCTCCGGACATCCAATCTGTGCTCCCACTGCAGATGGCAGACCAAATCCCATTGTACCAAGTCCACCGCTTTGTACTAATCTATGTGTCGCATCTAACTTCAAATACTGGGAAGCCCACATCTGATGTTGTCCTACATCACTGGTAAATACAGTTTCTCTGTCCGCATATACTTCATTCAAAGTCTCGATGATGCTCTGTGGATTCACTCCTTCTTTCACTTCCATATGAAGAGGATATTCTTTATCCCAGCCTTTTACTTCAGCAATCCATTCTTCATGCTTCATCGGTTCTGTATGCTCTAATATCTTTAAGATTGCTGCCTTTGCATCTGCAACAATTGGAATATCTACGGTAACATTTCTTGAAATCGCTGCGGATTCAATATCAATATGAACAATCTTAGCGTTCGGTGCAAATTTCTTAATCTCGCCTGTTACACGGTCATTAAAACGACATCCTATAGAAAACATCAGATCACATTCATCTGCTGTTTTATTTGCTGCATAAGAACCATGCATGCCAATATTTCCAATATATAATGGATGCTCTGTGGAAATGGCACCACGTCCCATAACGGTTGTAATTACAGGTGCATCAATCTTTTCTGCAAGCTTTGTCATCTCTTCCTGCGCATGAGCAAGATTTACTCCACCACCGATTAAGAACATTGGCTTTTTCGCTTCTTCTAACAAATTAATCGCCTTCTTAAGCTGCCCTACATGAACCCCTTTATTCGGCTTATATCCACGGATATTTACCTCTGTTGGATAAGAGGTTGACCCCAGTTCTGCCATAACATCTGTTGGTAAATCTACGAGAACCGGACCTGGTTTTCCTGATCTTGCAATGTAAAATGCTTCTTTAATCCGTTGCGCCAGCATCTCTCTATCACGGACCATAATAACAAACTTCGCAATATTTCTAGTTACTCCAATGATATCTACTTCTTGGAACGCATCATTACCAATCAAATGTTCTGGAACCTGACCAGTAAAACATACCAATGGAATACTGTCATAGTTTGCTGTAGCAATTCCTGTTACTAAGTTAGTAGCACCAGGTCCACTGGTTACTAAACATACACCAACCTTACCGGTTGCCCTGGCATAACCATCTGCTGCATGAATCAAACCTTGTTCATGTCTTGGTAATACGAGATCAATCCCGTGACAATCATGGAGTGCGTCTAGAAGATTGACGACCATGCCACCTGGATATGCGAAAATCGTATCCACGCCTTCCTTTTTCATTGCCGTTACAAACAGGTCATTTCCCGAAACCTTCATACTTACTCCACTCCTTTTTCTCTCATTCAATGTTGTCGATTATCTCTTGTTCTAACTTTTATACAATTTTCATTTAAAAGTTAAATATCTTTTCTATGATATACCCAATGCTTTCCTTTTGTCAACTGTGTACTGATATGTATACAATTTTGTCTTGTTAAAGAACGGTCGATTTTTTTGACTTTGGCTTGAACCAAATAAATAGTTGATGCATATCAGTGTGATGGAATAGGAAAACTCCGTAAAGGGTTGTTTTGCTCTTAATTATATGACAGGCTTTTTGAAAAAACCTATTCCATCTCCATCAAACTATCTAAAATATTTGTGAAATCGAGTAGACAAATAAAAAAGCACTAAAAAATCTACCCCATTTTGTGACTTTGTACTGCGAAATTTTGACTATAGAAACTTCGCATTCTTTTCTGCTGCCTTAGCAGGTTGAAAAAAGCTCCAGTGGAAGTTTTAAGACCAAATGAAGCTTTTAGTACAACGGAACAAAATGGGGTAAATTTTTTAGTGGTTCTACTCATAATCTTCGGGTAATCTGACTTCCATCTTCTACAGTGGCGTCCGTCTACCTGCAGAACTTAGAAACTACTGTCTATTGTAGTTAATGAGACATCCCTTCAGGATAATTTCTCTCTCATCATCTGTCAGTTCACCCATTTTCAATGTAAATGGAATGAGGTTTCCATCTTTTACAACATAAGCTTCAAACTCTGTTGCCTTTGTCTCTACTGCCTTTCTTACATCTGGAAGGAAAATATAATCTCCGTTTGTAAATGGCAGGTCTCCTTTTTCAATGAGGAATGGAAGCATACCCCAGTTGATAAGATTGGAGCGATAACGCTTTGTAGCGTATTCGTTTGCAATATTTGCCCAACCTCCTAATACTTTCTGGCAGGATGCTGCCTGTTCTCTGGCAGAACCATCTCCTGGTTTTACGGCAAAGATTGTACTTCCGATTCCAATATTTTCATTGGTAACATCTGCGTACTTCGTATGAATTGCATCAATAACTGATGCCAATTCTGCTAATGCTTCTACTGGATTACTTTTAGCTTCTACTGCTTCCTGTGCCGCTCTTACTTCTTTGGCACGTCCTACGTAAGCAGGGTCTTTTCTTGAAAGAGTAAATTCTGCAAGTCCAAGTGGATTAGAACGATAGGAGGATGTTTCTCCTGATGGAATCAATTCATCTGTTGTTGTAACTGGGTCATGTATTTCGGAAACGACCTTCAGGATCATGTTTGCCGGAAGTGCACTCATCTTCGGCCAATCTTTAATATTTGGCCCGAACTTAATCTCTACAGATGAATCCGCCACTCCTTTACTGTCAAATACACGATTTGCATAAATGCTGCCGTCAAAGTGGTATTTTCTTCCTGTATACTCTACATCTAAGTCTGTTGCTGGTGTAAGGTATCCTTTATTCGCCGCGGTTGCTGCGATAGATCGGGCATCCATTAATGCTACGGAAGCAATCTGTCCATTTTGTAACTTAGAACCCTCTCTATTTGGAAAGTTTCTTGTAGAATGACGGATACTTAAGCTGTTATTAGATGGGGTATCTCCAGCTCCAAAGCAAGGTCCACAGAATGCTGTTTTTACGATAGCTCCGCTTTCCATGAGGGCTGCTGCTGCACCATTCTTTACTAATTCCATGTAGATTGGTGTACTTGCGGGATAAACGCTTAATGTAAATTCATCGGCTCCAATAGATTTTCCTTTGATAATATCTGCTGCCGCACATAAGTTTTCAAATCCACCGCCGGCACATCCTGCAATGATTCCCTGTTCAACATAGAGCTTTCCGTCATGAACTTTATCAGTAAGTTTAAAGTCTACCTGTCCATCTAAGCTGACAAGTGCTTTCTGCTCACAATCATGAAGAACGTCCATAAGATTCTTATTCATATCTTCAATCGTATATGTATTACTTGGATGGAATGGCATAGCAATCATTGGACGAATCTTGCTTAAGTCAATCTTAACCATTCCGTCATAGTAAGCAACTTTAGCAGGATTTAATTCTTTGTAATCGTCTGCTCTTCCATGAATATCATAGAAATCTTTAATAACATCATCAGTCTTCCAAATAGAAGAAAGACAGGTAGTCTCTGTTGTCATTACATCAACACCTATACGGAAATCTGCACTTAACTTCTCAACCCCCGGTCCAACAAACTCCATAACTTTGTTATTTACATAACCATTCTGGAAGACTGCACCGATAATCGCAAGAGCTACGTCCTGTGGACCAACACCTTTTATCGGCTCTCCTGTCATATAGATTCCAATAACACCTGGCATATTAATATCGTAAGTCTGGTTCAAAAGCTGTTTTACAAGCTCTGGTCCACCTTCACCCATTGCCATTGTTCCAAGTGCTCCATAACGGGTGTGGGAGTCAGAACCAAGAATCATCGCCCCACCGCAGGCAAGCATTTCTCTTGCAAACTGATGAATAACTGCCTGATGAGGAGGTACATAGATTCCACCATACTTTTTCGCACAAGTAAGTCCAAACATATGATCATCTTCATTAATTGTTCCACCAACGGCACATAAGCTATTATGACAGTTTGTGAGAACATATGGCATAGGGAACTTCTCTAATCCTGAAGCACGAGCTGTCTGGATAATTCCTACATAAGTAATATCATGGGAAGTTAACTTGTCAAAACGAATCTTTAGCTTTTCCATGTTATCAGAAGTATTATGTGCTTCTAAAATACCGTAAGCAATAGTTCCTTTCGCTGCTTCTTCTTTGGAAGGTGCATCCGGACCGACCGCTGCCTGCAGTCTTGCTTGTGCTTCCGGAGTATCTTCTATAATTTCTGTTCCATTTACAAGATACGCTCCTGTTTTTAACAGTTCCATTATTCTATCCTGCTATCAAAGCTCTCGCCTAAATAGCTTTTCCTTTCCTAAAATATATTATTAGTAAGATATTGGTAATGATACAAATCTCCTAAACTTCTTCGTATCGTTACGCCTATTTAATTATATTAGCATAAACGCAGGATAAAATTCAATAATCCATAAGTGGTATTAATTTTATAAACTCAAAAATTAACTATTGTTTAATCTTCTTAAAAACCATTTGCGGAATACTTCCTCTACGATTTCTCTTCCAATAATATATACCGCACAGAATAAGCTTCCGATCTGCATAATTTTTCGCATATTTCCTTGTTGTGGCATATATAAAGATAAGAGAATTGACAGAAACATAAATATACATAGACTCGCCAGGATTTGTTTTTCCCATTTTTTTGCGTGTCTAAAAAATTTTCGCCAGATGGTTTCTCCGGTAAGATATTTTACCATTGTATCTCTCCAATTTTTTTTGAACCAGATGTCATTTACCTGGCTTCCACCATCGCAGCAGGCATACACACACCTTTCTGTTATTTTTTCTCTTTCAGACTGATCTAAACCAGACATAAAAAGAATTCGTCCCTGATTCTGCACAAATCCTTCCGGATATGCCTGCTGATGATTTCTCCACATTACAATAACCTGTTTTTTTTCTGATTCTGAAAGTCCACAATAAATCCGAATGCTTCCTATCTGTTTTTCAATAGCAATATTTTTCAGAAGTAAAAACTGCTTTCGATCTATTACTTCTCTTTTTTCTTCCACAATCCCTGTCTGCTTTCCGATAGAAAATGCTTCCTCTCTACTCTCACTAGTAAAAAAGAACCATTTCACATCTGTCTTCTTTAATTCCTGTATGAATCGTTGAAATTTCTCTATTTGAAATTTAGAAGGAAAATATGTCTCTTCAAAACCAACAGCAACTATTGGCCGATTTTCCCGTATTATACCTTTCTCAAAAAAACGGGGACGGAAATAAATTCCCTGTCGGATAAATAATTCTTGAAGAATTATATTTTCTTTATAATTTTCTCTGTATTCTTCTATTTCTTTCTCTTCGGTTGCATATAAATTTTCCTGTTTTTTTCCTCTGACGATTTCATTTTTTCGCATATTCTTATTTTTTTCTATATTTCTGTTTTCCGTCTCAGCTTCAAGAAAATACTGTGGCACTTGCTGCGTTACGATGGCACGTCCAGTATTTTCTGCAAATGTTTCTTCCTGTTCATATAATTTATACGGAGACTTTAAACTAATGACTGCACAGGGGACTTTTTCTCCTTTTTTTAATCGTATAATATCCCCTTTTACAAGACTATTTACCTGCACACATTGAAAGATATTCTCCCGCAGAACCACAGCTTTGGGACTGTATACTTCTTCCTGCTTAAACAATACCTTTCTATAACGAAATGTCTTTTCCACTTTCCAAAAAAGAAATACCATACAAGACAATAACAATACATTTTTTACTCTTTGATCAAACTGAAACAAAACACTTACCATGCACAAATATAGAAAGAAAAAGAAAAGCGGATTCTGACATTCCTGTTTTAAACATGCAAACCAAATCCGCTTTTTCTCTTTCGTCATCTTCTTCTTATAATGCTTATGACTTCGCTGCCTTACCTTTGCCAGCGTAAGCCCCTGTCGTGTATCTGTATCATATTTTAATTCTAAATATTCAACAGTTCTGTCATTCATTCCTTTTTCTGATTTCTTCTGACTTTCGTTCATATTCATAGTAATCCCTCCCATTTTTTCTATTTACTAAACAACACTCTGCCCACTTATAGAAGGACATACCCATTATTTCAGATTGTCTTAGTAAATATATGTCAGATTACAAAAGAAATATGCAAATAAAAATCGCCCCTCACAGGTATTGATCTTATGACTTTGTTTTTCTACGATAAAATCAAAATCAATACTTGTAAGAGGCTTTTTTCCATTCAATTATTTTGACAGTGCCATAGTCCTCTGTGGATAGTTTTTCTTTTTAGGGTGCATCTCTTTTCTGGATGCGTTTTCTGTTTCTTATTCTTTTTCAAGAATCTGTCCTGTCCGATAAGCATGTAACAGCTTTTCAAGATCGTTGATCTGTTCCTTTAACTGACGGCCAGTTTCGGTATCTAATACTCTCTCACGCTGAGCGGAGACCTCACGGATAACCGTATCAGAATGCACATCAATCTCTTTTTCGATTACGTCTTCTGTTGAAGTAAACGTCTCATGAGAGACAAGACGCAAACCTCTTGAATTATAGATAAGGGTATAACCTGCGATTCCTGTCGTTCCTCGATATGCTTTTGAAAATCCACCATCAATAATCATGACTTTACCGTTACATTTGACAGGGGATTCGCCTTCTTTTACGTGAACAGGCATATGACCGTTAATGATATGTCCTTTTTCATTATCTACGCCAAATTCTTTGAGGATATTATTGACAACTTCTTCTTTTTCGATGAGGCGGTAATAATGATCTTTTCTCTCAATCTGTACTTCTTTATCTGCTATGAAGTAACGTTCAAAAGTTGCCATTTTTTCCTTGCCATAGACGGGCGAATTCTCATTAGACCAGATATACCACATGATATCCTTACCGTATTCATGTTCCTCTCTGTTATCCTGCTCGTAATATCCTTTTCTTGCGTAATATTCAAGTACATCATAAAGTTCTTTTCCAGAATACTGTTTATTACCAATCTTAACTTTTCGAAAGTTTCCCTTCTCATCAAGTGGCACACATCCATGATAGAGCAGATTTGAATTATAGCAGAGATACAAACCACCCTTATTAAATAAGAATCGAATATGTTCCTGTAACTTATCGCAGTTTAAAAAGTTCATGCAAAGACGATTCATTAGTGCTTCTTCTGCTTCGGAAAGTTCATATGGATTATTGGGGTCAATCGTTGGGAAAGATTTATCAAGAAGTTCATATTTCTTGCCATCTATCATAATTGTCCCTTCCTCATAATCAATTTTGTCAAGAAGAAGTCTTCTGTCCATGTTAAATTCCGGTCTTCTCCTTATAACCTGTCCCTCTAATTTAAACTGAATGACAGCAATTGCTTTATGCATCTTCATATTAAGAGAAACTTCTCTTAAATCCGCTTCCTCCTGCGCATGGACTCTGAAGCATTGACAAGGATCATTGGCATATGTTTCAATCGCAAAGCTTGCAAGTGGAACAAGGTTAATTCCATAGCCATCTTCTAATACCGCAAGATTATTATATCTTGCAGAAAGTCGAATAACATTGGCAATACATGCTTTTTGTCCTGAAGCCGCTCCCATCCATACAACATCATGATTTCCCCACTGGAAATCTACATTACTATGTTCCATCAGATGATCCATAATAATATGTGGACCTGGACCTCTGTCAAAAATATCCCCAATAACATGAAGTCTTGTAACAACCAACTTCTGAATAACTCCAGCAATAGCAACAATAAACTCCTTTGCTCTGTTCAAGCGGATAATCGTGTCAAAAATCTCATTATAATATTCTTCTTTTTCTACAACACGGTTATTCTCACTCAAAAGTTCTTCAAGAATATAGGAAAAATCAGCCGGCAGACTCTTTCTTAATTTTGAGCGGGTATACTTGACCGAGCTCTCCTTACATACCGCAATCAGACGGTGCAAAGATACTTTATACCAATCCTGAAAATCTTCCTCCGATAGCTCTAATCGCATCCGTTCTACTTTTTGTTCCGGATAATAAATTAGAGCTGCCAGACTTTTTTTATCTCTTGCGCAAAGTGTATTACCAAAAACATCTTCTATCTTATTACGAATTGCCCCGGAACCAGTTTTTAATATATGTAAGAACTGCTCATACTCTCCATGTACATCTGAAACAAAATGCTCGGTCTCCTTTGGCAAATTTAAAATTGCCTGCAAATTGATAATCTCCGTACAGGCTTTTGCCACACTTGGATATTGTGTTGCCAGACTCTGTAAAAACTTCAGGTTCAACTTTTCCATAATCAACCCCCTTTTATGGAATAATCGTTCTCTAATTCTTAAGTTTTCTCGCTCTATGCTTTTGTTATCTCCTAATATAAAGTACTCTGGTTATCTAAATCACCATTTTTCTATGTAAAACACCCTGTTAATCTAGATTACCATTTTCTATACAAGATATCCTAATTATCTGAATCAGCACCTTCTTGTTCTTCGGCAGCTGCAATTTCCTGCTTCTTTTGCTCAAGTTGAAGATAAGGACGCATCTCGATAAGTGGTGCACCATTATTACGAATATAATCTTCTGTAATCGTAACCCGTCCGATATTATCATCCTTTGGAATCTCATACATAATATCCAGCATGAATTTCTCGATGATTGCACGAAGTGCTCTTGCTCCAGTATCTTTCTCTAAAGCCCTCTCCGCAATTGCTGTTAAGGCTCCATCTTCAAACTGTAACTCCACTTCATCTAATGCCAGAAGTTTCTGATACTGTTTTAATATTGCATTCTTAGGCTCTTTCAGAATATCAACCAACATTTCCTTTGTCAAGGCATTTAATGTAAATATTATCGGCAATCTTCCAATAAACTCTGGAATCATTCCAAATTTTCGGATATCTTCTACAGTAACATACTGTAACAGATTCTTTTCGTGGTCGTATTTGTCCTTAAGCTCCGCATGGAATCCGATAGAGGAATGCTGTGTCATTCTTTCTTTGATAATGTCCTCTAATCCAGGGAATGCACCACCACAGATAAAGAGAATATTTCTTGTATTCATTACTGCAGTTGGTACCATCGCATTTTTAGAGCTTGCACCTACTGGCACCTCCACCTCGCTGCCTTCTAACAGCTTTAAGAGAGCCTGCTGTACAGATTCTCCACTTACGTCACGACTTGTTGTATTTTTCTTCTTTGCAATCTTATCAATCTCGTCAATAAAAATAATTCCAGTCTCTGCTTTTTCTACATCATTATCAGCATTAGCAAGCAATTTGGAAAGCACACTTTCTACATCGTCACCGATGTAACCGGCCTCTGTAAGAGAAGTTGCATCACAGATTGCCAGCGGTACATTTAATAGTCTCGCTAATGTTTTTACAAGATGTGTTTTACCGGAACCTGTTGGTCCAATCATAAGCATGTTGGATTTATCGATTTCGATTTCATCCATCGTATTGGTAATGACACGTTTATAATGATTATATACGGCAACAGACATTACTTTCTTCGCATAATCCTGTCCGATAACATACTCATCAAGCTGGGCTTTAATCTGGTGTGGTGCAGGAATATTCTTTAACGTAAGCTTTGGTTCTTCCTTTTTCTTCTTCTTTTTCTTTTTGGCTTTTTTTGTTTTTGGCTTCTGGTTAGACATAGTTCCTGACAACAAATCTCCAAGATTCATATCTTTTAAATTATTAAAGTCCATATTGGAAAGATCAAGGAACTGGATTCCATTTCCACCTCCAAATCCAGAATTAAAAGAATCAAAAGATTTCTGCATACAGTCAGAGCAGATACTTAAACCTGTCGGCATATGGATAAGCTTGGCACCCTGTTCTTCTGTACGATGGCAGACACAGCAGGATTCAAATTTCTTTTTTGCATCGTCATCTGTATCATCATCTTCTACTTCATAACTGGTATCGTCATCATCCTCACCATCTTCTACTTCATAGTCTTCTGCATCAATTTCTTCCGCATCATCACTCTCTAAAACAATATCCTGCTCCTTACGCTCGTCAGAAACACTTTGTACAGAAGCTTCTGTGAATACCATTTCTTTCTGTTCCTGATGTATTGTATTTCCCTTTTTCATTTTTGTATCTCCTGTCGTTACTACTTTTTACTTCTGCTCTTTAAGATTGCCTCTCCAAGCAGCATATCTTCCGGAGTTGTAATTTTCATGTTCTCGTAACTTCCTTTTATCATGCGGACACCACGGATTCCATAAGTTTCCATCACCATTCCGTCATCTGTTACAGAATCATCCCCCACTTCCATCATTTTCTTGTAAGCTTCTCTGATTTCTGCTGTCACAAAACACTGTGGTGTCTGAATCTGCCACATTGTACTTCTCGGTGGAGTAGAAACTGCATAACAATCTTCATCAACGATCTTTATTGTATCTTTTACCGGCATTCCCATAACACAGGACTTGTCCTTTTTCACCCGCTCAATGCAAAACTCAATCAATTCTGGTGTGATAAATGCTCTGGCGCCATCATGAATTAAAACGTATCCTTCTTCTGGTATGGCACATAAGGCCTTGTATACAGAATCATAGCGTTCTGCTCCCCCGGTAATGATGCCGCTGACTTTCTTATAATTATACTTATCTAAAATGTTTTCCTGTGCGTATTCGATTTCTCCTGGAGCAACTACAAGAATAATCTCATTGACAGAGCTTTTCTCAAATGCTTCTAATGCATAGGTGATGACCGGGCGGTCTAAGAGAGTCATATACTGCTTTTGTATTTCTGAATGCATACGGCTTCCTTTTCCTGCCGCAAGAACAATCGCTGTCACTTTTTCTTTCAATGTACTCCCTCCTTTTTCAAATCTTATATTACAAGATTGTTGCTGTAAATATATTTGCTGTATTTTTTCTATTATTTATTAATGTATCCGTACACTAATTAAATAGTAATAAAATTCTACCGTTCTCCAATTTTTAAATTCGGCTTTGCATTTAAGTCCCAGCCGTCACGAATGCCTTTGATATATTCATAATATCCTGCAACACCAATCATCGCCGCATTATCTGTACAAAAGATTGGTGATGGATGATAGAATTCCATTCCATTTTTACGGCAGGCTTCTTCCATCTGTGCACGAAGGGAAGAGTTTGATGCTACTCCTCCTGCGATAGCTACTTTATTAATGCCAAGACGTTTGGCTGCTCCTACCGTATGCTCAGTAAGCACATCGGTAACAGACTGCTGGAAAGAAGCTGCCACATCGGCACGATTTACTTCCTCACCCTTCATCTGACACTGATTTAAGTAGTTTAGTACTGCTGATTTTAAGCCGCTGAAACTGAAATCATCTGGTGCATCGGTAATCTTGGCTCTTGGGAAAGCAATGGCCTTTTTATTGCCCTCTTTGGCAAGCTTATCAATCTTTGGTCCTCCCGGATAACCAAGTCCGATTGCTCTTGCCACCTTGTCAAAGGCTTCTCCTGCTGCATCATCTCTTGTTCTTCCGATAATCTCATATTCCCCATAATCCTTTACAAGGACAAGATGAGAATGTCCGCCAGAAGCAACCATACATAAAAATGGCGGCTCTAATTCTTTATGTTCGATATAGTTTGCACTGATATGCCCTTCGATATGATGCACACCAACTAATGGCTTTTTCGCTGCATAAGCAAGTGCCTTTGCCTCTGCCACACCAACAAGTAAGGCTCCGACTAATCCCGGTCCGTAAGTAACTGCGATTGCATCAACATCTTCTAAAGTTACTCCCGCTTCTTTTAATGCAGTTTCGATCACAATATTAATCTTTTCTATATGTTTTCTTGATGCAATTTCCGGTACAACACCGCCAAACATCGTATGCAATTTAATCTGTGTGTAAATTGTATTCGATAAAACTTCCCTGCCGTTCTTTACAACAGCCGCTGCTGTCTCATCACAGGAAGTTTCGATTGCCAGAATCAGCACATCTTTCTTATTTTCTTCCATGTTCCCTATTCCTCCTCAAATAACAGAGTCGTACTTTTTCCGTCTTTTCCAGCACTGGTATGGGCAAATATCTTTTTTACTTCTTCCATATATGGCTCTGGTCTTACCAATGACGGACTGTAATGGGTAAGCCACATTTCCTTTACAGAGGCTTTCTTTGCAATTTCTGCTGCCTCATAAAAAGTCATGTGTTTATATTCCACTGCTTTTGCCTTCTTTTCCGGCTCACCGTACATTCCCTCACAGATAAATAAATCAGCGTACTTTGCATGTTCTACAATAGAATCCGTTGGTCTGGTATCGGTCGTGTACGTACATTTGATACCTTTTCTTGGCACTCCAAGGACTAAATCACTCGTAAGTGTCCTATCCGGAAGTTCGATAGTCTCTCCCTTTTGAAGACGATTCCAATACTGCATCTCTACGTTATTTGCTTTTGCTTTATTTACATCAAACTTTCCTGCCCGGTCAATCTCAATTGTATAACCGTAACAGGTTACATTATGATTGACTCGAAATGCCGTAATACGACATCCGCATATATCAATCACTTCTTCTTTTTCTTTTAATTCATGAAAAACAATTGGAAACGGCAATTCTGGTGCAATCACCCTCAATGAGTTTACTACACGCTCTAACCCTCTTGGTCCTACCATCAAAAGAGGCTCCGTTCTCTGTGCATTTCCAAGTGTCAAAAGAAGTCCTGGCAATCCACTGATATGGTCAGCGTGATAATGCGTAAAACAGATGACTTCAATCGGCTTAAAGCTCCAGCCTTTTTCCTTGATTGCCACCTGCGTTCCCTCGCCACAATCTATTAAAATACTGTTTCCATTGTATCTTGCCATCAATGATGTCAGTTTGCGGTATGGCAGCGGCATCATTCCTCCGCAGCCAAGCAAACACAATTCCAGCATAACATCCCTCACTTTTCTATAGCAGTTCTGTCTGTTCCTCTACTCTTACCGAAATCTTAAACTGCTTCGTCCATGTATCATAACAGGATTCACACAAAAAAATGCTGTGTATCTCCCTATCTTTTTTTGAAAAATAACCCCATTCCTTTTTTATGGAAAGGTAATCTTCTCTCTTTCTATTGTCTGTTGTCTCTATCTTTTTTCCACAGAAATTGCAGTAAATCTCACGTACTTTTTTCTCCATCGTATCCTCCATTTTCAAAAAATGTTCCAAAAAACTTTTCTTCATTTTCTTATGATTCCAATATCATATCTCACAGTAAATCACATAATGAATTTAGATGTAAAATGAATTCAGGCAAAGTAATATTACTTTTTTTGATTCTTTCGATACCATTATACAAAAAAATACGACAAAAAGTACTGGTAACTTCTGGCATCCTTATGCTTCCCAGAGCATAAGTCTTGCATCTTCGCGTGGATTATCGTAATAATTTTTTCTCTGTCCGACTTCTTTAAATCCAGCATGTTCATACAAGGTAAGTGCTGCTACATTTGAATCACGGACTTCGAGATAAATACTGTGCAGTTTCTGCTTTTTTGCCTCTTCTAATAACTGCTCTAACAGCTTTCCGGCAATCCCTTTTTTTCGTTGAGAAGGCAGTACCGCCACATTTGTAATATCTGCTTCATCGAGTACCATTTTCATTCCGACATAGCCGATTACTTCTTCTTCCTCTTTTGCAAGAAAAGAACAATAACCTTCGGTATGAAACATCTCTTTTAAACCTTCTACTGACCACGGAACAGAAAAACATTCTTTCATCAAAAGTCCCGTCCTTTCGCAGTCTACTTCGGTCATTCGGCAAATCTTCATTCTTCTAACTTCTTTCCCTTTGCCTCAAGCTCTCTTTCTGCCTGTGACTTTCTTAAATAAATCGGTGCATGGTCGCTCGCTGGCTCTGCCTTTCCTTCTTCGTATAACTTCATGGCACGAATGGCAACGGCTCCTGCTCTCTGGCGGCTTAAATGTGCTGGTGCGTAAGAATATTCCACGTTGCAAAGATCCTCAATAATGTCCTTATATACTGGAACGCCATCCCCTAAGAAAATAATCGGTTTACCAAGTTTTTGTCCAAGTTCATTACATTTTGCGATAATATCTTCAACCGGACCTGCCTCCTGTGCAACAAATTCTTCAAATTCTGTGCCACCTGCAAAATGATAGATTCCAGTATATACCTGCTGTCTTCTGGCATCCATCATCGGACAGATAATGGCTTCTGTGCCATAAAAGTTGCAGGCGATTCCTTCTAAAGTTGGAACGGAGATGATTGGTTTATTCAGTGCCAGTCCAAGTCCCTTTGCTGTTGCAGAACCAATACGGAGTCCGGTAAAAGAACCTGGACCTGCCGCTACAGCAATGGCATCCATCTCAGAAAGTTCTGTCTGTGTCATTTTTACAATCTCATCAAGCATCGGTAAAAGTGTCTGAGAATGTGTTTTTTTATAATTTAATGTATACTCTGCAACAAGTGTTTCTCCATCTAAAATAGCGACAGATGCTACTAATCCAGAGCTGTCTAATGCAAGAAGTTTCATCTATCTTTGCACCTCCTCAACGGTAATCAGACGATAATCAAATCCTTTCGATAAGTCTTTATCAATATGGATTTCTGTATACTGTTCAGGGAGTAATTCTTCTATCAGATTCGCCCACTCAATAAAGCAGACACCCTCTCCCTCGATATATTCTTCAAAACCAATTTCATACATTTCTTCCGGGTCACTAATGCGATATACATCAAAGTGATAAAATGGAAGTCTACCTTCATCATATACCTGTAAAATAGTAAAGGTTGGACTGCTGACTGGCTCTTTAATTCCAAGCCCTGCCGCAAATCCTTTTGTAAATACGGTTTTCCCGACTCCCAAATCACCGTAAAGGCAGTAAACCTGACCTGCTGCTGCCTTTTCTCCGCATTGCTTTCCCAGTGCAAATGTTTCTTCTGCGCTGTTACTTTCTATTTTCATTTCTACCTCTTTTTGATTGTCTTGTCCTCACGAAGTTTTTCTTTTACTCGCTTTTACAACTGTTCTTTCATCATCTCACAAAATCAATCACAGAAAGCCTTCGAAAGGACATAATTTTTTATCTGTCTTTGACTTTTTTCTTTTTCTATTTTATTTGTTTCTTATCTGTTTTTCATTTCTTCAATGAAGCTTAAGATATCTCCTCTCTGCGCCCCCATTGCCTCTGTAGGAATCAAAAATGCATTATTCTTTCCTGTATAAATAACAGCAACAGATTTATAGAAAATCATCTTTGTTACTTTTTTCCACTCCACATCAATCGCATCATCTCCAAGTTCTAAATGCAGTCCCCATTCGTCAAACATATAATGGAACGGCTGCTCATAAATTGGATTTAACTTCTTCGCATTCTTGGCACGAAGATAAGTTGTAAATGGAATCCAGATGAGAATAAACAAGGAACAGATTAATGGCATAGCAATATTACCCTGTTTCTTAACAATAACGGCAATCGGCCATGCAATTGCTAAAACAGTGACAAGAATCATTAAAGGCTGACGGTACGTATGTCCAAAAAGGAAGGTATTCAGAGCAGACTGTGTAATGTCCGCATCAATACGATAATACTTTCCCTGTGGCTCCATCATCACTTTTTTCTCTAATTCTTTTGGCTGCTTTTCTTCCTCATCATCGGAAACTTCTGCTGGCATATCTGCATTTGTTTCTAAGCCATCTACATCTGCTGTATCTTCTTCATTACCAGATGTCTCTACTTTTTTTGCACTGGCACTACTATCTTCAGCCATTCCAGCAGTTTCTCTTCCTAATTCTTCCTCTCCGATTCCATCTGGTCTATCAAGGTCTGCAAGATTCATCTTGCTTATTTCTTCAAAACTCTTCACGTTTTGCCCCTCCTGTTGTGACCACAGCCCTATTTGCTATGGTCAATCTTCATCGTAAGCTGGATTCTCTTTTTATTTAAATCCACGCTCATTACCTGTACATCTACAATATCTCCTACACTTACTACTTCAAGCGGATGTTTAATATAACGATCTGTCATCTGGGAAATGTGTACTAAACCATCCTGATGTACTCCAATATCTACAAAGGCACCGAAATCAATAACATTGCGGACAGTCCCTTTTAAGACCATGCCTTCTTTTAAATCTTTCATTTCAAGAACATCAGTACGAAGTACTGGTTTTGGCATTTCACTACGAGGATCTCTTCCCGGTTTTTCTAATTCTTCCACGATATCGTGAAGTGTCATTTCACCGATTCCAAGAACTTCTGCCAGTTCTTTTTCATCCTTAATCTGAGAATGAATGGATGCAAGTCCGCCGCCACGGATGCTTTCCGATGTATATCCTAAATCTTTTAGTAACTTTGCTGCTGCCTCATAAGATTCTGGATGCACGCTCGTATTATCAAGCGGCTCATCTCCACCAGGAATTCTTAAGAAACCTGCACACTGTAAAAATGCTTTTGGTCCAAGCTTTGGTACTTTTAAGAGTTCTTTTCTTGTGTGGAAACGTCCATTTTCCTCGCGGTAAGCAACAATATTTTTTGCTACTGCTTTACTGATTCCAGCAATGTAAGAAAGTAATGGGGCAGAAGCTGTATTTAAATCTACGCCAACCTTATTTACACAGTCTTCAACGACACCGTTTAACGCTTCTTCTAATCGTTTCTGGTTCATATCATGCTGATACTGACCAACACCAATTGCTTTTGGCTCAATCTTTACAAGCTCTGCTAACGGATCTTGTAATCTTCTGGCAATCGATGCCGCACTTCTTTGTCCTACATCAAATTTCGGAAACTCTTCGGTTGCAAGCTTACTTGCAGAATAAACAGAAGCTCCTGCTTCATTTACAATAACATAAGCAACCTTTTCCGGGATTTCCTTAATAAGTTCTGTGATAACCTGCTCAGATTCACGGCAGGCAGTACCATTTCCCACGCTGATCACAGAAACATCATACTTCTTAATCATCTCATGTACTGTTTTCTTTGCCTGCTCTACTTTACACTGTGGCGCAGTAGGATAAACAACAACGGTATCTAATACTTTACCGGTAGGATCTACAACAGCAAGCTTGCAGCCCGTGCGAAATGCAGGGTCCCATCCAAGAACAGTTCTTCCTTCCATTGGAGGCTGCATGAGAAGCTGTGTTAAGTTCTTCCCAAAAACTGTGATAGCACCTTCCTGTGCCTTTTCTGTTATCTCGCTTCTGATATCTCGTTCAATAGCTGGGGCAATCAGACGATTATAGGCATCAAGTATCGCCTCTTCCATCAAAGTTTTTGTATTCGGATTATCCTGTATCATCGTTTTATTTAAAGCATTGATAATCTGCTTATCTGGTGCTTCTACCTTTACTGTAAGGAACCTTTCCTTTTCTCCACGGTTAATCGCAAGCACTCGATATCCCGTAACTTTAGAAAGTGGTTCTCTGAAATCATAATACATCTCATATACAGATTCTGACTTCTCATCCTTTGCTTTTACAACAAGACTTCCCTGTTTCATCGTACAGTTACGGATACTCTTACGGTAATCTGCCATATCTGCGATCATTTCCGCAATAATATCCTTGGCTCCGGCCATGGCTTCTTTTATATTAGCCACGCCTTTCTCCTCATTTACAAAGGCTGCTGCTTCCTCTTCCATACTCTTCTCTGTCTTCTGCAAAAGAAGAATATTAGCTAATGGCTCTAACCCTTTTTCCTTTGCCTTTGTTGCTCTTGTCTGCTTTTTCGGGCGGTATGGACGATATAAATCATCTACTGCTACGAGGGTTTCTGCTGCGAGAATCTTTTCCTTTAAATCCTCAGTCATCTTCCCCTGTTCAGTAATTGCATGAATTACCTGTTCTTTTTTCTCCTCTAAGTTACGAAGATAAAGAAGACGTTCATGCAAGTTACGAAGTGTCTCATCATTAAGAGCTCCTGTCATTTCCTTACGGTATCTGGCAATAAACGGAATTGTATTGCCCTCATCAATAAGCTGTACTGCTGCTTTCGCCTGTTCTTCTTTAATTGCAAGCTCCTGCGCCAGTTTCTTTATAATATCCATTAGTCTGTCTGCTCCTTATGTCTGTAATTTTCATTTTTACGTATTAATTCTCATAGTAAATACTTCCAGTAATCAATCCATCTGACAGATGGGGCGTTTTCTTTTAAGATTTATATTTCGCAGTATCGGATTTCTGCAATATTTTATGAACTTACTATAATTTCCCGTAAATTTAAGCCTTTTTCGGAGTTGTAATCCAGCGAAGATATGCATTCATGAACGCATCTAAATTTCCATCCATCACGCTCTGCACATTACCAGTCTCCTCTCCGGTCCTATGATCCTTTACCATCGTATATGGCTGCATAACATAAGAACGAATCTGGTTACCCCATCCATTATCAGAAACTTCTCCCCGGATATCCGATAATTTTTCCCTATTTTCCTGTTCTTTAATCAGGTACAGCTTTGCCTTTAACATCTGCATTGCCTTATCCTTGTTCTTGTGCTGGGAACGCTCATTCTGACACTGTACAACAACACCAGTAGGAATATGTGTGATACGGATTGCAGAATCTGTCTTGTTAATGTGCTGTCCACCTGCTCCACTTGAACGATAGGTATCAATACGGATATCTTCATCGGCAATCTCTACAGATAAGTCTTCTTCAATATCCGGCATAACATCACACGATGCAAAAGAAGTCTGTCTCTTTCCCGCTGCATTAAATGGAGAAATTCTTACAAGACGGTGTACACCCTTTTCAGACTTAAGATAACCGTACGCATTCTCCCCGTTTACTTCAAATGTAATGGACTTGATTCCTGCTTCATCCCCGTCAAGGTAATCAAGAACTTCTGTCTTAAAGCCATGACTGTCTGCCCATTTGCTATACATTCGGTAAAGCATTCCTGCCCAGTCGCAAGATTCTGTTCCACCTGCACCTGCATGAAGGGTAACAATCGCATTATTTTTATCGTACTCACCGGATAACAGTGTCTGAATCTTTAAATTGTCAAATTCTATCTCGAATTCGCCAAGTAATTCTTCAATATCTGGAATTACGCTGGCATCATTTTCCTCGTTACCAAGTTCAATCATCGTTGAAACATCATCCAGTGTTAATTCTAATGCGTGGTAGGCAGAAACGGTATCTTTAAGATTTTTTACCTTTCTGGTAACTTCCTGTGCCTTGTCCGGGTTATTCCAGAACCCTTCTTCACGCATCTCATTTTCTAATTCTTTAATCTGCTCATGTTTATGAGAAAGTGCCAAAGAAATACCAAGCTCTTTCATCGGCTCTTTATATTGATTTACCGTAAATTTGTATTGTTCTAATTCAACCAATTATAAAACCCTCTCTATTATATAAAATATAAAAAGTCTATAACCATTCAAAAACGTTTATTCGTCCTGAAATATTTTTGAACGATTACCTGTAGTTATCTGTATATTTGAATCGTTCCATGTACATTATCATGTATATGATAAAGAAAGGCACAGTGCCTATTCCTTCGCAGATGCATTCCTATATCTGCTGCAAAATATTCACTGTGCAAAACTTTTCCTGCGCTAAAGCGCGTTTTAAAAATGCTTTCTGTAAGATGCGCATCACAATTGTGGAGCATACAAATTACGGAAATAACTTTCCAAACACACCCTAATTTGCAAATCTTCCGCAGCAGTTTTTATATTTCTTTCCGCTGCCGCATGGACATGGTGCATTACGTCCAATCTTTGCCTCTTTTCTGCGGTAAGGTCCTCTTTCAACAAGTTCATCCTTGTTTGTACCTGTTGCTCTTGCAACCTGTTTTCTCTCAACCTTCTGTTCAATCTGAACATGCATCAATGCACCAACGGTATCATGACGGATATTCTTTGTCATTTCCTCAAACATATCGTATCCAAGAAACTTATACTGAACAACTGGATCTTTCTGCGCATAGGACTGAAGACCGATACTCTCACGAAGTTGATCCATATCATCAATATGATTCATCCACTTACTGTCGATAACTTTAAGAAGGATAACTCTCTCTACTTCACGGATGCCATCATTAAAGATTGCTGCATCTTCCTCACCAAGTTCTACACCTTCTTCTGGCACGTTAACTTTGGCGAATTCATTGAAGTCTTTTTCTTTCTTATGGTAAACCTTCATTGCCTCATCCTGAAGACGGGAGATAAGAGCTTCTTTGTCGTTCTTTTCTTTTTCTTCATCTGTAAGTGTGATTGGCTCTAATGGAATCTTTCTTCTTAAAGATTCGTTCAATTCTACAAGATTTAACTCTTTTAATGGCTGTTCCCCTGCAATCATGTTCACATCGTCAGCAACAACATCTTTGATCATCTTGTAAACAACATCGCGCATGCTCTCGCCATTTAATACACGGCGTCTTTCTGCATAGATAACTTCTCGCTGATCATTATTTACCTGATCATAATCAAGCAGATTACGACGAATACCGAAGTTGTTATTCTCAATCTTCTTCTGTGCCTTTTCAATCTGCTTTGTGATTGTCTTATGCTGAATCTCTTCGCCTTCCGGAATCTTTAAGGCCTTATAGACACCCATCATCCTCTCGGAACCGAACAAACGCATTAAATCATCTTCAAGGGATAAGTAGAACTTAGATTCACCTGGATCACCCTGACGACCAGCACGACCACGTAACTGGTTATCAATACGTCTACTCTCATGTCTTTCTGTACCAATAATCTTTAAACCGCCAAGTTCTGCAACACCATCTTCAAGCTTGATATCGGTACCACGACCAGCCATGTTTGTCGCAATTGTTACGGCTCCCTTTTCACCTGCATGGGAAATAATCTCGGCCTCTAATTCATGGAACTTCGCATTCAGTACGTTATGCTTAATTCCCTTTTTACTTAAGAGTTCGCTTACTTCTTCAGATGTATCGATATTAATTGTACCAACTAAGACAGGCTGTCCCTTTTTGTGGGATTCTACAATATCGTTGATAACTGCATTTAACTTTTCTTTCTTTGTCATGTAGATAGCATCTTCATGATCTATACGAATCATCGGTTTATTTGTTGGAATTTCTACTACGTCCATTCCGTAAATATCCATGAACTCTTTATCCTCTGTCATGGCTGTACCAGTCATACCGGCTTTCTTCTTATATTTATTAAAGAAGTTCTGGAATGTAATTGTTGCAAGAGTCTTAGACTCTCTGTTAACCTTTACATGTTCCTTTGCCTCGATTGCCTGATGAAGACCATCAGAATAACGACGTCCTGGCATAATACGTCCGGTAAACTCATCAACGATAAGTACCTCATTATCCTTTACTACGTAATCTCTGTCACGGAACATAAGGTTATGTGCACGAAGAGCAAGGATAATGTTATGCTGAATCTCTAAGTTCTCTGCATCTGCAAGGTTCTTGATATGGAAGAACTGCTCTACCTTCTTTACACCTTCTGTTGTAAGCATAACCTGCTTATCTTTCTCGTTAACAAGGAAATCTCCATCCTCTTCGATATCAATACCCATGATGGCGTCAATCTTAGAAAGTTCACCATCAGAAGTACCACGCTGCATCTGTCTTGCAAGTACGTCACAAGCTTTGTAAAGATCTGTGGATTTACCACTCTGACCAGAAATAATAAGTGGGGTTCTTGCCTCATCAATTAATACGGAATCGACCTCATCGACAATGGCATAATTTAAATCTCTCTGTACAAGATCTTTCTTGTAAATAACCATGTTATCACGAAGATAATCGAAACCTAATTCATTATTTGTAATGTAAGTAATATCACAATTATAAGCCGCCTGGCGTTCTGCATTATCATAGCTATTTAAAATAACACCAACACTTAAGCCTAAGAATCGATGAACCTGTCCCATCCAGTTCGCATCACGTTTTGCTAAGTAATCGTTAACAGTAACAATGTGAACTCCTTTGCCTTCAAGAGCATTCAAGTAAGCTGGAAGTGTAGAAACTAATGTCTTACCTTCACCAGTCTTCATCTCAGCGATACGTCCCTGATGCAGAATAATACCACCCATAAGCTGTACACGGTAGTGTTTCAGGTGGATGGTACGGTCTGCTGCCTCTCTTACTACAGCAAACGCTTCTACTAAAAGGTCATCAAGTGTTTCGCCTGCTGCCAGACGGTCTTTAAATTCCTGTGTCTTTGCACGAAGCTCTTCATCGCTTAATGCCTGCATCTTCTCATCAAGAGCTTCAATGGCATCTACATACTTTTCGATTCTCTTGATTTCTTTTTCACTTTTATTTCCAAAAAGTTTATCAACTAAACCCATATTTACCTCCTATATGGTATGATTATCTTATTAGATACTGTATACTCATTTTAAACATACAGCTTACATTGTAACATTGATAAGAACTCTTTTCAAGCTTTTATCCTCTAATATACTGATAATATGCAGAAAAAGGGAAGGCAGATAATTATCTGCCTTCTTCCTTCGTTCGTAATTCTATATAAAATTTTAGAATTCTGGTTCAATCAAACCATATGTTTTATCTTTTCTCTTATAAACTACATTCACTTCAAAAGTTTCCGCATTACGGAACACAAAGAAATTATGTCCTAACAGTTCCATCTGAACACAAGCTTCTTCAACATCCATCGGCTTAATAGCAAATCTCTTACTCTTCGTAATTGTTACTGTCTCATGATTGTCCACATCTTCTTCCATGAACTCATCGTTAAACTTAAGTTCTCCCTTGCCATACTTGGAAATCTTGGTCTTATACTTGCGAATCATACGTTCCAGTAAATCAACTGCCATATCAATAGATACATACATATCTGTACTTGTAGGTTCTACTCTTAAGATGGTTCCCTTCATAGGAATCGTAGCCTCTACAATCTGGTTATCTTTCTGCACGCTTAATGTGACCTGAACTTCTGTCTCTGGTGTGAAGAACTTCTCCAGCTTACTGAACTTATCGTGTACAGCCTGCTTTAATCCTTCTGTTACCTCCAGATTTTTGCCGTAAATAATGTAACGCATACGATCACACTCCTTTTTCTTATATTATAATTATTATACCAACAATTCTCCGTTCTGGCAATGTATTATTTCAAAAAATCGCACAAAACAGATGTTTTGCATCAATATATTTTTCCATTCTTTCCCTTTATTTTTCCACTGTGGATAATGTGGATAACTTAGTGGATAAGTCTGTTTATCGACATTTTTCAACTTTTTTTGTCGTGGACAACTGTCCTTTCTTATCCACCTGTTTTTTCCGAACTTTCACTTTTTGTAAATTTATGTATATTTTATTGTCTATTATGCACAATTTCCTCTTATATTTCACTCTTTCTGCTGTTTTTGCTTTTTTCTGAAAATATTTATTATTATCCGATAACTTTGGGGTTATTTTTCCTTTTTATATTTCTTTTATGCCTCTTTCTATATCTCTTTTTCTCTTTTTTTGAAATAACAAACAGTTACCTATGTAAAACTCGACAATTGTATTACCGAGGTTTCTTACTTACTTTCCTAAATCTTTGAAATGATTTTCTATCTATTTTTTCGGAATAGCAGACAAAATACCCCTGCAAATATGCCAAAATCACTGAGATTAAATACTAGATTACTAATCTTTTTCACTGGAAATTCAGAAAAACGAACATAATCTGTTACAGAACCCTTTTTCATCCTATCTATAAAATTGCTGAAACCTCCTCCAAGAAGTAATGCATAACCGATTCCCGCCATTGTAGTCTTTCCTTTCTTCCGTTCCTTTCCTAAGGCTAATACACAAACACAAAGCATTGTGGCAGATATGATTTTTAACACTATGGGATGTTTCTCTAGAATTCCACTTGCCGCTCCTTTATTCTCTAACAGTTCAATTGTTGGAGACAAATAATTTATCCATTTTATTTTTCTAATATTTTCCCATTTTTCTTTCTTCCCATTATTATTTTCCCTCTGTTTTAATTTTTCTTCCTTTACTTTCCGAACCTCTGCACCTTGTCCTGCTTCAAATTTTTGACTTTCTGTCTTTTTTTTCCGATGTTTTCCCCGAAAAGAACTTTTAAAATATTCTTTCGCTATCTTATCTGCTACAATTATTGATGCTGCAATCATGAAATATATCACTTTGAGTCCTCCTTTGCATATGTTAAATTATACCTCGCAGAAAAGGAATGAATCGCTTTGCCGCAAACAAAACTCTTCTTGTCCGTCCGCGGACTTTCGCATACTTACCATACAAAAAATGGTGAAACACCTGCATTAAAAGATATTCATTTCGACCTTTTCTCTGGTGAATTTGCAGCAATTGTCGGCCCTTCTGGCTGTGGAAAATCCACACTTTTAGAACTGATTTCCGGACTGATTCCTATAGAGGATGGCAGTCTTTTATATACCTCTTCTGACAAAGCCCCCTCCATCGGCTATATGCTGCAAAAAGACCATTTATTAGAGCATAGAACTATATATAAAAATATCATTTTAGGCCTTGAAATACAACATCGGCTTACAGAAAAGAATCTAGAATATGTACAACAACTGATGTTTCAATATGGTATCGCTGATTTTGCTTCTGCCTATCCAAGAGAACTTTCCGGTGGCATGCGCCAACGAGCCGCCCTAATTCGTACACTCGCTTTAAAACCAGAATTTCTCCTTCTTGATGAACCTTTCAGTGCATTAGATTATCAGACTCGGCTTGACGTATCTGATGACATCGCAAAAATCATCCGCCAAAGCGGAGTCACTACTCTGCTCGTCACCCACGATCTCTCCGAAGCCATCAGTATTGCTGACCGTATCATCGTTCTCGGAAAACGTCCAGGCCACATTCGTACGATTGTCACTATTGATTTTGGAACTGACAAAAAGCTTTCTTCAAAAGAAGCCCGTATCCATCCAATGTTTCAGAATTATTTTAACCAGATATGGAAGGAGTTAAAAGCTGATGAATAAAATCTCAAAGGAACAACTTCTATATATGAAAAGAACAAGACAGCATAGGCAGCTTGTCCTGTTCTTTCAGCTTTTTTTATTCATATTTTTTATTATTCTCTGGGAAATCACTTCCCGCACCGGAATAATCAATGCCTTTATCTTTAGCAGTCCTTCACGAATGCTCTCATCTGGCTTTGGACTTCTTCTTAGCGGACAGCTCCTAAAGCACTTGGGAATCACTCTTTTAGAAACCTTTGTAAGTTTCTTTCTCGTTGCTGCGATAAGTCTTCTCACTGCTATTCTTTTGTGGTGGAACAATACGCTAAGTGAAATTTTAGAGCCTTATTTTGTCATTTTAAACAGCCTTCCAAAATCCGCAATGGCCCCTATCTTTATCGTATGGCTTGGTAACAACATGAAAACCATTATTGTAACTGCAATATCCGTTGCTATATTCGGTAGTATTCTAAATCTGTTTACAAGCTTTATATCCACTGATCCGGATAAATTGAAGCTTATCCGCACACTCCACGGTAATCGAACAGACTGCCTAACAAAAGTAATCCTGCCGATGAACCTGCCAACAATTTTAAGTATCTTGAAAGTTGACATCGGTCTTTGTCTTATCGGTGTGGTCATCGGAGAGTTTCTTGCAGCAAAAGAAGGTCTGGGCTATCTTATCATATATGGCTCGCAGGTCTTTAAAATGGATTGGGTGATGCTCTCTATCGTACTGCTTTGCTTGATTGCAGCATTATTATATGGAATTCTCAACCGATTAGAAAAACATTTTAGTAACTTCTGATTTTTCGTTCTGAATAGACGCCGCTATGGAGAAGTATGTATCGGATTGCATCGCTGACTTCTGACAATCTAGCCATAAACACATCCACAACAGCGTCTATCCAGACTCCCAAATCAGAAATCTTTATCCTAAATCTACCTTCAAGTCTCCTTCTTTAATCCATCCTTTTTTTCGCATGAACTTTCCAATAGCCCAGCTTAAAACAATAGGAAGTATAAAGCAGACTAAAATCATTCCAATCCAGTCAAAAGCATCAACAGTGTATCCCTTCGGCATATTGGACCAGCCTGTGATAATGCCAATCGGGCCTACTAAACCAGCTGTTCCCATCCCGGAAGAAATCGCTGCTCCATTATTGCGAAGCTGAAAAATGCAAGTTGCAACCGGTCCTAAGATTGCTGAAGTAAGTACTGGCGGAATCCATAAAACGGGTTTACGCATCAGATTCGGCACCTGTAACATAGATGTTCCAAGTCCCTGCGCTACAAGACCTCCTACTCCATTATCCGGGTAACTAATCACAGCAAATCCGAGCATATTACAGCAACATCCTACTGTTGCCGCTCCTCCTGCAAGTGCAAGGCCATTCCATACATCCATAGAAATACTACCATCTAAGACCCCTGCAAGAACTGCGCCACCACTAATGCCAACCGCCGCACAGATTGCTGCAGAACTGATTGGTAATGTAAGAACAACACCGACAACAACAGAAATGATGATCCCCATGAAAAATGGCTGTAAGTTTGTTGCCCATCCAATAAATGTTCCCAAAGAATCACAGATTATCTTGAAAATCGGAGCAAGCACCATCGCGGTGCCTACACCAACAATAATCGTCACTGCCGGAGTTACTAAAATATCAATCTTTGTCTCTTTAGATACAAGTTTACCTACTTCGCATGCAATGATTGCTACAAATAATACAGCCAGCGGTCCACCAGAACCTCCTAATGTATTTGTAGCCTGGCCTACTGCACATAAAGAAAACAGTACTAATGGCGGTGCATCTAACGCATAGCCAATCGCTGCTGCCATTGCTACACCCGTTACCATCGTTGCATAATTGCCAATCTGCCATAAAATCCAACAGAACCTGTTTAACATACTAAGTCCGGCAACCTTTGTAGTAAGCTCGCTCGTGTCTGTAATTGCTGCTAATGTAGCCATCATGCCAGTCGTACCGACATTCTCTGCCAATGTCTTAATAATCGTTCCAATTAAGAGGGAAGCAAATAATCCAAGAGCCATCGCTCCCATCGCATCAATGGCATATCTCTTAAAAGAAATCTCTACATTCTTTTTCTGTAGAAAGCTTTGTTTTCCCCCACTTTGTACGGTGTTGTTTTGATTCTTCATCTTTCTTTCTCTTTCTTTTTAGGTATAGTCATTCAGTACTGTGTAATTATAAATGTGCCTTTGAACAAATTCAAACTGCGGACGAGCAGTTTGAATGCCGTGAAATGCAGCATTTTTATATATTATAGAAGGTGTGGGTCCGTCTATTTTCACATCCTCACAAACCAAATTCCTTTATTGGTCAAATGACCAGCTTCCGTCATCATTTATCGTTCCGCCGATGACATCCTGTCCATCTAAAGATACCAATACATCTGTACTGCTGACATTATCACCTTTTACAGAAAAATCATAATATTCCTTATCCCCTACAGTTATTGTACTCTTGTAGGAATATTCTGCATCACTTCCATAATAAGCTTTAGCCTGCTGCAAAGCATCATCCTGAGAAATTCCTTCTGAACTGCCGTTAGAAGATGTGTTATCTGTAGCACCACTTTCTGTTGTGTTCTCCTCAGATGTAGTCTCTATACTATTTTGATCTGTGCTTTCTGATGTTTCGCTTGTAGCTGTTGTATTCTCCTCTGTAGATGAAGCAGCACCGCTGCTTCCTTTTTCTTTGATAGAAGTTACTGAATAATTAAAGCAGTTATCGTCTCCATCAAAAGAGGTCTTTGTTATACTCAGCTCATAAGTTCCCTTTACTTCATCTGTCTCTGTATTACGAAGTTCCGCTGTAATGATATAGTCTTTTCCATCATTTGTACAGTCTGTAATGTATGGAACAAGACTTCCTACATCTCCTTTTAAGAAACCATATTCTTCTTTATTATCATCATAAGTTACATATTTATCTCCATCAGGAATTTCTGGAAATTCCATATTTCCCTTTCCATATTCATTATATAATGCAGAAGCATACATATTAGATGTATTCTCTTTTAAATAGTAGAAAGAATCAGACTCTGTCCCATCGCCATATGCAGACTGTGTTTCCATTAATGAAGTTAATACTGCCATAGAAAACCAGAAAGAATCTGATTCCTCCTCACTGGTACTATCCGTATAATAATCATAACCTCTTGAAAACTTCTGAACCATTAAGGCCTCTATTGGATAAATCATATTATCAAAGTTTTCCGGCAACACTACATCCGATGCCACATAATCTGCTGTTGTATTTTGTTTATTCTCCGTTGTCGCCTCAGTTATCTGTTCTGGCTGTGCAGTATTCTTCTTTGCCGTACTCTTGCTTGTTGAGCAGGCTGTCACACCTATGACCATCATTCCTGCAAGAGTAACTGCCGCAAATCTTTTTAGTTTATTTTTAATCATAATATCCTTCCTTTCTGTTTTATTGAGCATCTACTTTCTATATTCTTACCAAAGCGTTAAAAAAACTCATCCTGTTAGAATCACTTTACACATCTGCTCTGAACTAATATCAAAAGTATACGTTCAATAGAAACTTTCTACAAAGTAATTTTCATGAAAATAATAGCCCATTTAAAAATAATTGTAAAGATATTTCTTTTTACCTTCTTTCTCAATTTTTACACATTGATAAAGAGCAAACAAAGCATTACCTAAAATCCCTACTTAACTTTTCAAACAGATTCTAGAAGCATTCCTATAATCGTGTTCACCTTTTTTATTCTATATAAATAAAATCTTTCTTCAAATCTTCTGATACTTTTTTAAAGAAACTTTTGATTTCTTTTTCCACTGTTTTTACAGAACCTTGGGCAAAAAATGGCTTTCCACCACCTCTGCCATTAAGCGCACTATTTAACTTTTTTACAAGTTCTCTGACATCACCATCTCTTTGTCCAACAGCGTACTTATAACCATTCTCATCATCACCTGCAAAAAATGCTGCACTCCCTCCACAGGTATCTAAAATAGCATCAGTGCATTTCCGTACTTCTGCAGCTTCCATTGCACTCTCAATCAGGAAAACATTTCCTTTGTCCGTACAAGCTACAGCTTTTGCTATAAAGTTCTTCTGTTTTTCCTGTGCAAGTTGGCCCTTTAAGTCATAGATTTCTTTAAGCAGTCTCTTTACTGCCCCTTCTGTCTCACTTTCTTTTACAGAAAGATTGACTGCTATCTTACTATTTTGTACAGTACTCTCTGATAGATACTCCAAAGCACGTTTGCCAGAAAGCAGCTCCATTCGGACTCCTTCACGGAACTTTTTACAGGAAAGAATCTTTACCAATCCTATCTGACTGGCATGTGTTACATGCAGTCCACAGCAGGCACAAAGGTCTGCTCCCGGAAATTCTACTAACCGAATTTCTCCGGTAAGTTCTTTTTTACTTCTATAAGGAATAAACTTTCTCTGACGTTCGTCGGGATAAAAAATGTTTACTTTCTGATTCATCCATATATAAGCATTTACTTTTCTCTCAATTTTTATTGCCTGCTCCCATGTTAACATTCCACTTAAATCAATAGTAATCACTTCCTCGCCCATATGAAATCCAACATTCTCATAACCGTATTTCTCGTGAATCATTCCACTGACGATATGTTCTCCAGAATGCTGCTGCATAAGATCAAAACGCCAGTCCCAGTCAATTCTTCCAACCACCTGACTTCCTTCTTCAAATGGCTTTTCGGTAATGTGGTACAGTTCACCATCGATATACTGTACATCAATCACTTTTTCACTTTCAATCGTTCCTTTATCTGCAGGCTGTCCGCCACCTTCCGGGTAAAAAGCTGTTTCATTTAAAATTGTATAATAGCGTCCTTCCCGTTCCTCACAGGAAAGTACAATTGCCTCAAATTCTTTAATATATACATCTTCATAAAATAATCTTCTTGTCTTCATCTTTTTTCCTCTTAACAATTTATTGTAACTATATCGTAAATTTATATATTTTTTGCATAATCTATAACCCACCATAAATTATATCCGTATTGACAGTATCAAATTTCTTATTTTCTCTAACATCCTTGTTCAAGACAGCACAACTTTTATCTTCCCAACACTATTACATTATTTTCCTACAAAAAACGCCGCAAAATTCTTTCTGCGGCGTCTTTGTCAGCTTATCACCTGTTTGAAAAACTAAAAAGCAATCTGCACCTTCTAATTGTCGGGCATTTTTGCTGAAAGCATTTTTCAAACACGCTATAGAATATATTTGAAAAACTATCCTAAGCTAAGCTATCTGTTTTTAGTTGTTTGAACTTGCTTTAATATATAAAGAAAGATTCGTATCTGGATTCTGTACTTCCATCTGATAATGAGTAAATTCCTTTGTTCCACTCTTATTCTCATATACTTTATAGCCATCATGGTCAAGTACTGTAAAGTAAAGGTCAATCGGAATCTTGAAAATATATTTCTTATTCTTTTCTCCGTCATAACTGGAGTAAACAGTACAGGTTCTCTTTTCTTTCTCTTTCTTTAAATCTTTATAGAACTGTGGAATCTTCTTTTCTCCGTCAAACTCGACAGTATAACCGTAAAAGACCTCATCTCCACATTTTTCTTCTACGGAGGTAACAATCTGCGTCTTCTTGTCTATGATAATCGTCTTTTCAATCTTATCACCCGTAGCAAAACCATATGTTGTGTCATAATCATCGCCGCTTTGTACTGTAGTTGTAAGCTGCAAGGTAATTGTATTATCACGCTCTTTTTCATTCTGTATACTGTCTTTGGTATCTCCCTGAAATACTGCATCTTCAATATCTTTTACACATTCTTCTTCATAGTCGTTTGAAACTAAGCCAAAGTACTGTGTATATTTTCCATTATACCGATAAAGTTCTTTGTTGCTGATAACTTCTTTGTAATCATCATCAGAACCTTCTTTTTTAAAGTAAGAGAAATAATTTCCCTTTTTGTCCTTTCTGACCTGGCGAGTTGTTGTATAATCTGAGCCCTCTGCTAAATGAGAATATGATGCTGTAATTGTAACATTTTCATGTTTTTTTAATAAAGCATCTATCGTATTGGCGGAATTAATCTCCTCCATATGTTTCGCATTCTTATGTGTTCTATGCAACAGTCCAAAAACCGCACCTGCAAGAATGATTACGGTGAGCAGTAGGCTGATTCCTAAGACTTTCCAAAACCATGGTCTGTCCTGATTACGGCGGTGGGAAGAAGTCTGCTCTAACTCATAGCCTTTATATCTTTTTCCATTTGTAGTATCCGGCATAAATAAAAATATTCTCCTTTCTGATTATAGATGACACTCTGATATTCTAAAAAAACATTCAAAGTCCATACTCGCCTTATTATAAATCAACCTCTGGTCACATTTCAAGTTTTTTCAACCTTTTTGTACATTTTTCATTAGCATATAACTGATACCATTTGTCTGATTCTCTTTTTTTTCTGCTTCTGTGAGTGGACGAATAACCTTTGCCGGAGAACCAAATGCAAGCATTCCATCAGGAATTACCGTCCCCTGTGTAACAAGACTTCCTGCTCCGATAATACAGTCTGAACCAATTTCTGCCCCATTCATAACAATAGCTCCCATTCCGACAACCGTATTATGTCCTATTGTACAGCCATGAATGATTGCGTTATGCCCAATCGTCGTTCCATTGCCTATTTTGCATGGAAATCCTGTGTCTGCATGAACAACTGTACCATCCTGTACATTAGAACCGCAGCCCACAACGATTGGTGCCATATCTCCTCGAATTACTGCATTATACCATACAGAGCTTTCATCTCCAAGCGTAACATTGCCGACAACACAAGCTCCCGGTGCTACCCATGCATTTCCCTGAATATCCGCATTTTTAATGTAACTCATCTTTTTCCTCCTGTCTATATCAGTATTTTTACACTGACACCATTTTTTACATAGTTAGATTTTTGCAATAACATTTATACTTTAGAGTGTATTTGAAAAATCCTTTCCGCAAAATATACCGCGAATCGGGGACACGCAGATTGCAGGAATGATTTTTCAAACATTCTCTGTAAACCAACCACTTTTTATATCTATATCTTTTCAAAAAGTTTTTACACTTGTGCCTGCCCCAAAAAGAAGTCAAAAGTAAGCTGATCTGTCTCTGGAAGTCCAGTAAGGATTCCCAGTTCTACCATCTTATCTACATTTGTCTTACTGACTTTTGCCTGGTTTCTAAAGTTTTCAAGAGAAGTAAACGGACCATGTTTTGCTGCCTCTTCTACCTGCTCACATGCTTTATCACCAAGACCTTCCACACTTGAAAGAGGTGGCATGATCTTACCATCAATAATCTGACATTCTCTAGCTTTTGCCCTGTAAATATCTATTGGCATAAACTCAAATCCTCTCGCATACATTTCCTGTGCAATTCTTCCATCACGAATCGTATCCTGATCTTTTTTCGTCTGCTGGTCTTTCGGTGTCTGCAAAAGTTCTGAAAGTGCAGCGTCTAAACGTTCCTTTCCCCTGCACATAATTTCATAAGAAAATGCTGATGCACGAATCCCAAAATAGGCTGCATAATAAGCCAGTGGCTTATGTACTTTAAACCAGGCTACACGCCACCCCATCATAACATAAGCGGCAGCATGGGCTTTTGGGAACATATACTTAATCTTTTTACAAGACCAGATGTACCAGTCTGGCACTCCGTGAGAAGTCATTTCTTCTTCCCACTCCGGTTTTAATCCCTTTCCTTTACGCACGGATTCCATGATGGTAAATGACTGTTCTTTATCAAGTCCCATATTAATAAGATAAGTCATAATATCATCTCGACAACAGATGGCCGTGGAAATCTCTGCCTTACCCTCTTCAATCAAAGTCTGTGCATTCCCAAGCCATACATCAGTACCGTGGGACAGACCAGAGATACGCACCAGGTCAGAGAAGCACTTCGGATTCGTATCTTTTAACATCTGCATAACAAATTCTGTACCAAATTCTGGCACACCAAGTGAACCCATCTCAATACCACCAATGTCTTTCGGGGTAATTCCCAAAATATCTGTACCATGAAAAAGTGACATAACTTCTGGATCATCTAACGGAATTGTCGTTGCATTCATTCCCGTCAAATCCTCAAGTCTCCTAATCATGGTCGGATCATCGTGGCCGAGAATATCAAGTTTTAACAAGTTGTGATCAATGGAATGGTACTCAAAGTGTGTCGTAATAATATCCGTATTCACATCATTTGCCGGATGCTGAATTGCTGTGAACTCATAAATTTCATGTTCATGAGGAACAACGATAATTCCCCCTGGATGCTGTCCTGTTGTACGCTTTACCCCTGTACAACCTTCCGCAATTCTCTCCATCTCGCAGCGGCGTTTTGTAGTATTTCTCTCCTGAAAATATTTATACACATAGCCATAAGCAGTTTTTTCTGCCAGTGTACCAATTGTTCCAGCTCGGAATGCCTTTCCCTCTCCAAAAATAACCTCAACATATTTATGTGCTTTTGACTGGTATTCTCCAGAAAAGTTCAAGTCAATATCTGGCTCCTTATTTCCCTTAAACCCGAGGAAAGTCTCAAACGGAATATCATGTCCTTCTTTTTGCAATGGTGTACCGCATACCGGACAATCTCTATCTGGCATATCACATCCGGACATACCTTTTTTAGAATATGGCTTTACTGCATCCGAATCAAAATCTACATAGTGACACTTTGGACAGATATAATGTGCCGACAGTGGATTTACCTCCGTAATTCCCGCCATCGTCGCAACAAAGGATGAACCAACCGAACCTCTAGAACCTACCAGATAGCCATGATCATTTGAATCCCACACAAGCTTCTGCGCAATAATGTACATTACAGCAAATCCATTTGATATGATGGAATTCAACTCTCTTTGTAATCGTTCTTCTACAATGTCCGGCAAATCTGGTCCGTAAATTTCATGTGCCTTATCATAACAGATTTTGGTAAGTGTCTCATCCGACTTTGGAATAACCGGAGGACATTTGTCAGGATGTACTGGTGAAATTTTCTCTATCATATCGGCAATCTTATTTGTATTAGTAATGACAACTTCCTTTGCTTTTGCCTCTCCTAAATACGCAAACTCTTCTAACATCTCCTCTGTTGTCCTAAAATACAAAGGAGCCTGTTTATCTGCATCTTTAAATCCCTTTCCCGCCATAAGAATGCGGCGGTACTGCTCATCTTCTGGATTTAGGAAATGTACATCACAGGTAGCCACAACTGGTTTATGGTACCTCTCTCCAAGTTCTATAATCTTACGGTTATAATTTTGCAGATCCTCAATTGTCTGTGCCTCGTATTTATCACTTTCCAACATAAACATGTTGTTACCAATTGGCTGAATTTCTAAATAATCATAGAATCGTACCAATTCTGCCAGTTCTTCCTCACTCTTTCCACGGATAACCGCCTGGAACAGTTCCCCTGCCTCGCAGGCTGAACCAATAATTAATCCTTCCCTGTACTTTTGAATCAAACTTTCTGGCATTCTTGGACGGTGGTTGAAATATTCCAGATGAGAGGCCGAAACCAACCTGTTTAAATTCACTCGTCCCGTCTCATTCTTTACAAGAATAATTCCATGGTAAGATGGTGCTTTCCTAATCAAATCCGCAGATACTGCTCCCATCTCATTGAGTGCCGCTAAGGTGCGCACTTCCTGTTCTTCAAGCATTTCTACAAAACGAACAAAAACTTCCGCCGTCACTCTCGCATCATCAACGGCTCGATGATGGTGCTCCTGTTTAATATTTAAACGCTTACATACCGTATTTAATTTAAAACGATTCAAATCCGTAAGTAAAAGCCTTGCCATCTGTACTGTATCAATCACAGTAAAATCTGTCTGAAATCCCTGGCGCTGTGCATTCTCTTCTATGAAGCTTACATCAAATTCTGCGTTATGTGCAACCAGACTGCATCCATCACAAAACTCCAAAAATTCTGGAAGAATCTCTTCAATTGTTTTTGCATCTGCCACCATCGCATCATCAATACTCGTAAGTTCTGTAATTCGCATAGGAATCGGACGCTGTGGATTTACAAATACACTGTAGTGATCCTTAATTTCTCCCTTACTTACTTTTACTGCTCCAATCTCAATAATGGCATCATGTATCGGACTAAAACCAGTTGTCTCTAAATCAAAAACAACATAATCATCCATAAGACTCTGCCCTTTATCATTGGTGACAAGCTTTTTTAAATCATTGACAAAATAGCCTTCCACTCCATAAATAATCTTAAATGGCTCGTCCATTGTAATGCAGTGATTTGCAATTGGGAATGCCTGTAATACACCGTGGTCCGTAATCGCCATCGCCGGATGTCCCCATTCTTTTGCCTGATTGATTACTTTCTTAATATCCACTACACTATCAAGATCACTCATCACCGTATGAAGATGTAACTCAACACGCTTTTCAAGACTCTTATCCATTCGCTTTTCTGTAAAGTCTGGAATGGGTTTAATACCAGATATTGAAGATAGTGTGAGTTCATGCTCAAAAGTGTCCATTCTTGGCATTCCCTTAACTTTATAAAACTTACCTTTTTCAAACAAATCCAGAAATTCAGGAAGCTGATTATTGGCTATAAAGATTTTACCGACAATTGTATCTGTAAAGTCTGTGATATGAAAACTTACAATCGTACGCTCTCTTCGTATTTCTCTAAGTTCCATCTTAAGAATCTGTCCACGAACAACAATCTGACCAATTTCATCGATAACTTCTTCTAATGGGACAACTTCTCCATCGCAGTCTTTTCCATAAATAACATCTGGATCTTTTGAACGTCTTCTCTGGCTAAATTCCTGTCTCCTTGCCCTTTCTTCGAAGAAATTACCAGAATAAGCCCGCTGTTTCTTTTCTTCTTTAGGCTTATCCCCCTCTTCAGATCCATTTCCCTTTTTTTCAGTCTCTACCTGCTTAATCTGGCTCATTACCATACCTACTTCAAGATCAAGTTTATGATTTCTTGCCTGATAAAAGGCCTGCTTCGCATCATCTGTAAAGTCAAATCCCACCTGGATTTCCTTTCCAAAGCGATGGGCAAATAATTCTTCTAAATATTCTTTTATCATCCTGGACTTATCCTTTGCAAGAAAAGAGTCTTCCAGAAGAATCGTCATGATATTTCCCTCAAATCCCCATTCACTGTTCAATAACAGACTGTACTCCACTCTCCCCATCTTTTTCATTTCATACAAAATACTGTTCCAGTATTCTCCTGCTATTTTTTCCAGCGTATAGGCAGAGGAAAGCTCATACGTATCATCAAATAAAATAAATACAGAAGTTTTTCCAAATAACTCCTTTTTCATTTCATAAGCTATTTTATTGAGTACTTTTCTTGAAAGAATATGTTCACTTTTTAAATGAATTACCAACTCTCTTTTCTGCTGTTTCATCACAACTTTTGAAACAACAGAATTCGATAATACATACTTCAAATCTTTCGGGACAGTATAATCTGGAAACACTTCCACAAAAGTTTGACCTTCAAGCATCTCTCTCCTCCTTACATTTGATATGTCTTATATTTAAAACCTCTACATATACAGTCACAAATAACTTTCAGACCTTTTGTTCCTGATATTATCATATATTTTTATTTTAAGAATACACTTTAATAAATATGAATCGGAAGGACTGTTTTTTTTGAGTACAAAAACCAAAATTGTTGTCGTAAAAGCAAAAGAACTAATCTATACTGCTTTATTCGTCTGTTTGGGCATCATACTGATTCTTCTTCTCATCTTTATGTTCGCCCCAGAAGAAAAAAGTACCAAAACCAATGCTGGTGTCTACACTCCCGGAGTCTACACTTCCACGATTACCCTGGGCGATAATACATTAGATGTGGCAGTCTCTGTCGATGCCGACCACATTACTTCCGTAAGTTTAAATCATCTTTCTGATAGTGTAAGTGCCATGTATCCTCTGCTTGAACCATCTTTGGAAGAAATCAACTCACAGCTTGAGAAGATTTCTTCTATTGATGATCTAAAACTCAATACAGAAAATAAATATACTGGTCTCATTTTACAACAGGCAATAAAAAATGCTCTTTCTAAAGCGAAATCCTAGAGCGTGTCTGAAAAAGGCTTTCTGCAAGATGTGCGGCGCAATTTGCGGGAGATTTCGCCTGAATGAGGGCGGCGTAGCGGGCTACGTCAACTGAATGAAGGCAAAATATACCGTAAATTGAGGCGTGCAGGTTGTAGGAATGATTTTTCAAACATGCTCTAGAGTGTGCGGATTGCCTTTTGATTTTTCAAACACACTCTAAATGTATTTGAAATAGAATCCGTTCTATTTTCTCTGCTCGTAATAATTTACATATTATCCGAATTCGCACAGAACTTTATACCTTTTAAAGTCCTAACTTTTCTTTTAATGTATCTAACTCTCTCATCCATACCGCAGAACTTGCATCACTTGGCATTCGCAGATCTCCTCTCGGTGAAACCGCAATAGAACCAACCTTTGGACCATCCGGGAGGCAAGATCTCTTAAAATGCTGTGCAAAGAAACGCCAGCAAAATGTACGAAGCCATTTATAACAGGTTGCTACATCATATTCTTCTCCAAATGCCTGACGAGTAAGTCTGAAAATCTTCTCTGGATGGAACCCAAAACGTAACATATAATATAAGAAGAAATCATGAAGTTCATAAGGACCCACTAAGTCTTCTGTCTTCTGAGAAATCACACCATCTACAGGCGGAAGTAGTTCAGGGCTTACCGGAGTATCCAAAATATCAAGCAGCACTTCTTTTAATTCCTGTTCCTCACTCGTATCTGCATAATAATGTACTAAATGCCTTACCAATGTCTTTGGTACAGAACAGTTTACAGCGTACATGGACATATGATCCCCATTATAAGTCGCCCATCCAAGTGCCAGCTCTGACATATCTCCCGTTCCGATAACCATTCCGTTTGTCTGATTTGCAATATCCATCAAAATCTGTGTTCTCTCACGTGCCTGTGAATTCTCATAAGTTACATTATGATTCTCTGGATCATGTCCGATATCAGAAAAATGCTGCTCTACAGCCTTATTAATACGAATTTCCCGGAGGCTTGCTCCCAGTTTCTTTGTCAGTGTTACTGCATTAGAATATGTTCTGTCTGTCGTTCCAAAACAAGGCATGGTCACACACACAATGTTCTCTCTTGGAATATTTAACATATCAAACGCTCTTGCGGTTACTAACACAGCCAATGTAGAATCAAGCCCTCCGCTGATTCCGACAACCGCAGATTTGCAATGTGTATGTGCCAGACGCTTTTTTAATCCCATTGCCTGAATCGTAAGAATTTCATCACATCTTTTTTCTCTGTCTGCCTTATTGGAAGGAATGAAAGGAGTACGTTCAAAACTACGGGTAAGTTCCGTTCTTTCTTCCTTAAGTCGGAAATATACTCTCTCATAATTCTTATCCACACCCGCTGTTTCAAAGGTTGTCATTCTTCTCCTATCTGCTTCTAATCTCTGAAGATCAATTTCTGTTTCAATATAACTATTCTGGAATCTTCTTGATTCCTTTAAAACAGACCCATACTCTGCAATCATATTATGACCGCTGTATACTAAATCCTGTGTAGATTCTCCTTCTCCTGCACATGAATAAAGATAAGCACAAACTAAACGTGCAGACTGCTGTGAGACAAGATTACGTCGGTACGTATCTTTCGTCGTTGTCTCATCACTCGCAGACGGATTACAGATTACAGTTGCTCCCGCCAGTGCATGATGCGTAGATGGAGGTAATGGACACCATAAATCCTCACAAATTTCACACCCTATTACCAGCTCCTCCATATTCTCGCAACAAAACAAAAGATTCATCCCAAAAGGTACTTCCTTTCCGCCGAGACGAATCCACTTGACTTTCTCTTCTCCCGGAGCAAAATGTCTTGCTTCATAAAATTCGGAATAATTCGGCAGATAATGCTTTGGCACAATACCAAGAATCTTTCCACTTTGTGCAAATACCGCACAGTTATAAAGTTTATGATTTACCGTAAGCGGCAACCCCAGCACAATGACCATATCCTGTCCTTTTGTCTCTTCCAATATAGAAAAAAGCTGATTCTTTGCCTCATCCAGTAATGTTTTTTGTAAAAACAGATCATTACATGTGTAAGCAGTAAGGACAAGTTCTGGAAAAACTAAAAGCTTTACTCCATTCTTATCCGCCTTCTTAATCACTTCCATTACTTTTTCTTTATTATGAATCGGATTCGCAACTTCTACATCAACAGATGCTACTCCTACTTTCAAAAAGCCATCTTTCATATAAACCTCCATAAAAATAAAATGGGAATCCTAAGTATCTTAGTCTTCCCATTATTGTAATCAATTATTTATCTTTTGGCAACAAGCAGTATAAGGAAATTTTCAATCACCAGTCACAGAGAACATTAAATTTCTTCTTATGACTCTTTCTTTTTCCAATATACAGTGACTCACTTATAAAATCTGTAATAAATTACTCAAGGAAGTCCTTAAGCTTTCTACTTCTGCTTGGATGACGAAGCTTTCTAAGAGCCTTCGCCTCAATCTGTCTGATACGCTCTCTTGTTACATTAAATTCCTTACCAACTTCCTCAAGAGTTCTTGTCTTACCATCATCAAGACCAAAACGAAGCTTGATAACATTACGTTCTCTCTCTGTAAGGGAAGCCATCGCCTCTTCAAGCTCTTCCTTGAGCATGGAGAAAGATGCAGAATCTACCGGAGAAAGAAGAGACTCATCCTCAATGAAATCACCTAACTGGCTATCCTCTTCTTCACCGATTGGTGTATCTAAGGATACCGGATCTCTGGAAGTCTTTAAAATCTCATCAATTTTTGCAACTGGCATATTCATCTTCTTAGCAATCTCTTCATTGGTAGGTTCCCTTCCAAGTTCCTGAAGTAACATTCTTGAAGTACGAAGAGTCTTGTTAATCGTCTCTACCATATGTACTGGTACACGGATAGTCTTAGCAGTATCTGCGATACCTCTTGTAATCGCCTGACGAATCCACCAGGTAGAGTAGGTACTAAATTTATTCCCCTTTTTATAATCAAACTTCTCAACAGCCTTCATCAGTCCCATGTTACCTTCCTGAATAAGATCAAGGAAAGACATCCCTCTTCCTACATACTTCTTAGCAATACTTACAACAAGTCGAAGGTTTGCCTCAATAAGCTGCTTTCTTGCCTGCTCATCGCCCTTCTCAATACGCTGTGCTAAGAATACTTCTTCTTCTGCAGTAAGCAGAGGAATATTACCAATCTCTTTTAAATACATACGAACCGGATCTTCTAAGCTGACACCTTCAAGAATATCAGCATCATCAATGATCTCTACTTCTTCTGTATCGTCATCTATAAAATTATCATCACCGTCATCTTCTTCGTTGGTATTTAAAACATCAACGCCCTGTTTTTCAAAATAATCAAGAATCCACTCAAACTTCTCTGGAGTTAACTCGATGTTCTTAAATGCATCATTAATCTCCTTATATTCCAACACATTCTTATTCTTATGTGCCTGCTTGAGAAGCTTCTCCATGATGTTCGAAAAGACTATTCTTATATCTTCCATTCTGTTCTCCCAACTTTAATTATAACTAAACTTTCTGACTGTTTCCTGATTCTCTTCTGATACTTTCACACCAAAAACAAATGCAAAAACTAACAAAGAAAAAAAATCCTGCCCGGCAGAATTCTCTGACTGCGAACAGCATTATACTGCCATCCGCTTATATATCCGTCAAATCAGTCTGACTGCTGTTCCGTATACTAGAACTTCAGCAGCCCCCTGCATTACTTCGCTGGAGGAATATCGCACACATACAACTGCATCTGCACCCATCTGCTCTGCATTCCTTACCATCTTATCTGTTGCAAGCATTCTGGCTTTTTCCATCATCTCCGTGTATGAAGTAAGTTCTCCACCTACTAATGTTTTTAAACTGTTCATGATATCCTTACCTGCATGAACTGTCTGGATAGAAGAACCTTCTACAATACCTAACGGCTCGATTTCTCTTCCTGCAATTCTTTCTGTAGTAACTAATAGCATAGCTCCACCTCCATTGCGAGTAGCGACACTCAACCTATTATAATCTCATGTTATCAATAGAATACACCAAAAAGGAAGCTTTGTCAACAAAAAGTGATGGGAATTGACAAGAAATTGACGAAAAGATTAGGAAACTACAAATATGGTTCTCAAAAAGAAGGATTTTTGTCGGATTGCTCAAAAACATGCAAAAAGAACCACTGAGAAATTTAGGGTAAATTTCTCAGTGGTTCTTCTCAATAATTCTTCTGGCAATCCGACCGCTACTCTTTGGGATCATCTGCTTTGCCTGCGGCAAATATTATTTAATGTTCAGAATCTTTTTCACTTCTTTGCACATATCTTCTGTTTCGCATACAGTATCATGAAGAACTGCTGCACTTCTGATATCTTCGATTGCCTGTGGTACTTTGACACCAGACAGTTTCTCTAATTCGTCGATGAGTTCAAAATCTGTCTTACTGTCATAAGAAGGATCAATTGCATTCATGACGCTTCTTGTAAATTTATATGGGCTTGCTGTAGATGCGATAACCGTTTTTTTGGTATCGCCTGTTTCTTTTTCATATTTTTTGTAAACAGATGCTGCTACCGCTGTGTGGGTATCAATGATGTAATCTGCTCTGTCGTAAACTTCTTTGATGGTCTGTGCTGTCTCTTCTTCTGTTGCATAGTTTCCGTAGAAGTCTTTCATCTGTTCTTTCATGTCATCGGTAATTGTATAAACACCGTTTGTATTCAGTTCTTTCATGAACTCACGGTTCTTCTCGGCATCTCTTCCTGCAGTCTGATAAATGAGACGCTCTAAGTTACTGGAAATTAAAATGTCCATTGATGGAGATGTTGTGAGGATAAAGTCTCTGTTTCTGTCATAGCATCCTGTTGTGAAGAAGTCAAAGAGTACTTTATTCTCGTTAGATGCACAGATTAACTTTGCGATTGGTACTCCCATCTGTTTTGCGTAGGATGCTGCTAAGATGTTACCGAAGTTTCCTGTTGGAACAACTACGTTAATCTGCTCTCCGTCAGAGATTTCTCCGCGGGCTAATAATGTCGCATAGCTGTATACATAGTAAACAACCTGTGGAACAAGACGTCCGATGTTGATGGAGTTTGCGGAGGAGAACTGGTATCCTGCTTCGTTCATTTCTTCTGCGAGTGCTGCGGCAGAGAACATCTTCTTTACTCCTGTCTGTGCATCATCGAAGTTACCTTCGATTCCGATAACGTATGTATTCTCTCCACGCTGTGTTACCATCTGTTTTTCCTGAATAGGGCTTACACCATGCTTTGGATAAAATACGATGATCTTTGTTCCTGGTACATCAGCAAATCCTGCTAATGCCGCCTTTCCAGTATCTCCGGATGTTGCTGTAAGAATGACGATTTCGTTCTTTACCTGATTCTTCTTTGCGCTTGTTGTCATTAAATAAGGCAAGATGGAAAGTGCCATATCCTTAAATGCGATAGTTGCTCCGTGGAACAGCTCCAGATAATATGCATCATCTTTCTTCACTAATTCTGCAATATTCTCTGTGTCAAACTTTTTATCGTAAGCACTGTTAATACAATGTTTTAACTCTTCTTCTGTAAAATCAGTCATGAAAAGCTTCATAACTTCATAAGCAACTTCCTGATAACTCATCTTGGAAAGTTCTTCTAAAGATTTATCCAGCTTTGGAATATAGGAAGGAACAAAAAGTCCTCCTTCTCCGGCTAACCCTTTTAAAATAGCTTCGGAAGCTGTTACTGTTTCCTGATTATTTCTTGTACTTTTATAAATTAAGTCCATGTCTACCTCCCGTGTGCGGTTGTGCGCCTGGCGCACGTCATTTCGGTTTTTAAATCAAATAAACGCCATCATTATAGCATACGAAAATCTTTTTGTATACGCATAATTTGCAGGTTTTTACTCTCATTTATTCTTTTTTCTGTTTTTTACAAAAAAATTCGGACTATTTTTCTTTATTTTTCATAATAATTTAAAAATAATTATTGGCTGGCGGCTACTCTTATACCTGCATTTTTATCTGTCTGACTACTCTCTTGCCTGCTTTTCCATCTGCCAGACTGCCAGAGCCAAAAAGGCAATTCCCATAAGAATGCACATAATACTCGCTGCCTTATAAAAAAGGAACGAGAAAGCCTGGGTTGAACTGTCGATGCCGATTCGCCCGCAATAAAGATTCATCAGGCCGCTATCTCCCGTAATATTCCCGTAATATCCCATATATGCTGCCAGCGGATTTATCAGGCTTAAGAGCAGGCACAGACTTGTCGTGATTGGTGCCAGATTATCCATTCCTGATACAGAAATAGATATCGTTCGCATAATTTCTGTTCCTAAAATCGTTCCCAGAATGAACACTGCCTCAATGACTGTATTTTGTGCAAATGCCCAGATTCCTTTTTTACAATAACTAAAGGAAAAAATGGAAACGGAAGCGCTCCAGAATGTACAGATAAACAGCATAATCCCAAGACGGATAATCTTTCTCCACGGCAGGCCGCTGTATATACAAGACAGGGAAATGATAGGAAGGCTAGATATAAATAACATCATATATACGGCAATAATCACCGAAACTCTGGCAATAATAAATTGCTTAGAAGAACCTGGAATCATTGCAAATTCTTCTAACATATGTTTTTCTCTGTCTGTTGAATAAAATCCCCATACCGAAAAAGGCATGAGTACAAATATCATTCCAATCTGAATCGTGCTTATAATTAAAAACTGATACAGATATGCAGAAGTATCGTATGAATAGCCTTCCTGAAAGGACTCTGCATTAAAAAACATAAATAAAATTGTGATAAATGCCAGTATCGCATTATAAAAAATGAGCATCATGGGAAGCCGTATATTTCTTCCTTCTTTCAGCCATTCTACTTTTAAAAAGGGATTCCACATAACTACTACCTCCGGAAAATTTCTTCTATGTCCGCCTGGTCCCGCATATAATTATGAATCAGTGCACCAGATGCAACTAAGTCGGTAAGAAGTTCTGCTTCCTCCTTTTCTCCTCCGTTAAACCGGAAAATCACATCATCCCCATCTACCGTAACCCGGTCAACAAGAGGATTCTCTTTCAAAACTTCCAGTGCCTTCTCCATCTGAGCTAAAATGTGCATTCGTACAGGACTTTTACATAATGCCTCTGCGTACACTTCTTCTACCGGACCAAAGGTCAGATTCTTTCCAGACTCCATAACAAGAACATCCGTAATGAATCCCATCATTTCTGGATACATCGGAGTATTTAAAATGATGGAAGTCCCTTTTTCATGGAGGGCGAGCAAAATTCCTATCATCTTTCTCCTTGCTGTCACACTCATATTATCAAACGGTTCGTCCATCAACAGCCATTCTGGTTCCTGTAAAATGGCCTTTCCCAAATATAAAAACGGTAAGGTTTCTGCCGGCAGTTCACCGATGAATGCTCCCTCATATTCTTTCATATCAAGAAGTTCCAGAACTTCCTCAATCCTCCGGCTCCGATATCGTCCTCCCACCTTATACAGTGCCAGGAACAATTCGTAATATTCTTCTACCTTTAACAGACTGTAAAAGCCATATTCTTTAGACATATAGCCAAAATTACAGTACGCATTTCCGCCTTTTTCATAAATAGAGATACCGTCCATATAAATGTCTCCTGTTTCCGGCTTTTCCCCACCAGAAGCAGCCTTAAGCAGCGTGGACTTTCCCTCTTTATCCTCACCCAGTAAGGCGAGTATCACTCCATCCGGGGCTTTCAGACTGAAATCATCTAATACTTTTTTTCCTTTTCTCTGAATAGAAATATTTTGAAAATCCAGCATTCTTCTCCCCCTTTACTGCTTCTTATAAATCAGTGACAGCACCGGTGCCGGTCCATACTCATCCGACGCATCCATCTTATAAGTAATCCGCATTTCTCCATCTCCTGACAAGTAATTGTTCAGGCTTTCTCCTGTTATATAAGATTCTGTCGATGATAAAATCCTGTCTCTTTGTCCGGTACTGTAATTATACGCATATATCTTTCCTGTGAAATTATCCTTGTTTCTTGTCAGTGCTTCTATTTCTTCTGCTTTGTCAAAGACATAACTGACTTCTGTCTTATTCTCCTCTAACGTATCTTCCTCTATGGCCAGTCCTTCTCCTTCCTGTTTCAGACAGGACATATTGATATTTAAAATACGCTTTCCGGTTTCTTCTTCTAACGCAAAATGATTAATCATCACCGTCACATGATTTTTCAAAACATTATCATCAGAAAACAACTTAAAGTCATTCTCATTTGTAATACCAACAACTAAAAGTTCTTCTTTTGACTTTTGCGTATTCATATAAGTCTGTCGGAGATACTCCATAATATTTCCTGTAACTGTATTTTCATTTTCCGTACCAAAAGCAGAATTCTCTTCATCAAAATGATTCCAGCACTTCACCATATCTGTAGAAACAGACGCCTTTTCCCCTGCTTTTACACTTTTAAGAATCGCATACTGATTCCCCCGAATCAAAATAACTCTGGAAAAATTATTCGAAGAAGTATTTGTGATATTGCCATAAAAACTTGTATACGTTGTAAAAATATCCTGCGTAAATACTTCCTTTTCCGAGACGCTTTTTGTATTGCCTGACAATTTCAAAATTCTTGAAGTTCCTGGCACACTCTCTTCAAAGGCAACATCAAAGCCTTTTTGTGTATTATTAATCGTAATATCTTCTCCGGAAGTTTTTATATTTTTTCCTGCAATCGTCCGGTAATTATAATCCATCTGTATGACGGAAGTAATTGATGAAAGAAAATTCACATTATCCTCTACTCCCTCATCATTTTGATAGAGAAAATAAATATTTTCCTGCTCCTTCTCACTGTCCGTCACTCGCAGCGCGGAAAAATAGCTATCGCGAGAGCCTTTCATTCCTCTGGAACGGATAAATAATCCAACGGTAAAAACCAATGCAAGTACAGGAACTACAATCCAGATGTATTCCCTTTTTTTAATTTTACGCAAATAATAATATGCAATAGTTACCATTAGCAAAATATAGAAAATAAAAAATACCCCATAAAAAAACGTATTCGGAAGCTGTGACTTCATAAAGGCATATAATGCTTTTTTTACATACCAAAGACTCGTATCACTGCTTTCGGTATCTTCATCTTTTCCCATAAAATGAGAAAGAATCTCTCCTGCCGCTTTATCTCTCACACTCCATTGTAAAAATGCAGAATTCGTCAGACTAAAACGAAGGATTGAAATCTTTCCGCTCCCTACTGCTGCGGTATAACCTATTTCCGGTTCGAAATTTCCGTAAGCTTCCCATTCATATTTTTGTGAAAGCTGAAGATTACTCATAAGAATCGGTAATTTCTGTACTGTATTATCCGCATCTGCCAAATAAAGTTCAGAAACGCCGACATCTTCCTGTATAATTCCAAATGTCTTTTCCAGCCCCTCAAAAGAATCTATCTGCTGGCCGCCTCCGGCAATCAGTAATTTCCCGCCTGACTTCAACCAGCTTTTTAAAGCACTTTTTTGTTTTCCAGACAAACTTTTTGTATCAAAAGAATCAATGAGCATTCCATCTAACCCCTGAAACTCTTCTTCTGTCTGTGGAAAACTATTTTTTGAATAGCAGACCACCTTCACCGACTCTTCTTCCGATTCTTCTTCTATTTTAAGACTGTTTAAATAAGACAATTTCTTTGACTGTCCACTCAAAACACAGATAAGATTCTCCGCCTGTTCTGAAAATGCTCCGTTCCGATTCTTCGCATCAGAAAAAGAAACATCTTCAGACAGCTCCGTAACACCAAAAGTATCCATGATTTCAAAACAGATTGCGGATGGATTTCCAAGCTGTGGAACATTTAAAATAATCTTCTCCTGCTTACCTTCCTTACACTTCACAGCTGACTGATAAGCAATTCCTCTTCCATTCTCTCCTGGAAGAGTGATTTTCATTACTCCAGTAAAATCCTTTTTTATGGAAGAAATATTTAAAGTAACCGGCATCTCCTTATCTCTGGCAACATAACCAACCGCTCCAAAAGTAACCGTTCCCACACAGTTCTTTGTCTTAAACTTATAGCAATAGCCATTCGTCCCCTTAATCGTCTTTTTATTCCACTCTACTACTTCACTCTGGCTACGTTGTTGACGCCGGCAACCATAAAACCAGAAAACAACTGAACAAAGCAGTACAAGAAGCAGTAATATAATTTTTTTATAAGTGCGGAACAAATCATTAATCATATTTTATTCCTCTTATCTTTGCTGTTATTTTCCGGCATTTGGTGTGTGTGCCTGCACAACCGGAAGTTCTATCTGGAATCTGGTTCCCGACTCATCGCTGGTCGCCCAGATATTTCCCTCATGAAGATTAACAATGTTCTTTGCTATTGCCAGCCCAAGTCCTGTACCTCCAGTCTTTAATGATCTTGAGTTTTCCACCCTGTAAAACTTATCAAAAATCTTGTCCAGGTCTTTTGCCGGAATAATCTTTCCGTAATTGACAATTGCCACAAATGCCTTCTTATCTTTTAAACCGGTATGCACTTCTACCAGCTTTCCATCGGCCCCATATTTAATTGCATTTGAAATCAGATTACCAATTGCTCTCGCAAGCAACTCACCGTTTCCTTCAATATTCAATGCCCCCTCATAAAAATCGGTACGACATTCTAATTGATGGTCCATAAAGCTTGGATAAAATTCATCCACTAACTGTGGCACAAAAAGATTCAAATCAAGAATCTCCTTCTTTATCTTGACCTTGTTCCTGTCATATCTCGTATAATCAAATAAATCCTTTACCAAAGTTTCTAACTGTTTCGCCTTTGAAGATACAATGCCAAGATACTTCTGTTTCTGTTCTTCTGTGAGGAAATCCCCCTGTGTGAGCAAATCCAGATAGCCAAGTATCGATGTAAGCGGGGTACGAAGGTCATGTGCTACGTTCGTAATCAGTTCATCCTTCGTCTTTTCCACTGCTTTTTGTGCTTCCATCGTTTCAGAAAGGTTCTGACGCATTTCATTAATAGACGCTGCGATTTCTGAAAATTCATCCTCTCCACGGACAGGAATCTCCTCCATCAAATCACCAGACTTCATGCGTTCCACACCACTGATAATTTCTCTTACATACGTTACGAACTTATTCGATATGAGAATAAAATAAATAATCAGAAGCAATATCGTAAATATGGCAATGACCCAGGCATCAAGTGCAATCGACTGCGACATCGTAAATGTGCCAAAGGACATCTTGCCCTGCCCAGATGCTCCCCACACCTTCTTATATTCACCAGCTATAATCTCTGTCTCATACAAATAGATTCCCATAAATATAAGTCCTTCCGTTATAAAGGTGGCAATCAGACTAAAAAACATATACATGACCATCTTGAAACGAAAGCTTTTAAATCGCTTAACCTTCAATTTTGTAACCTACCCCCCATACAGTTTTTAAAATCTTTGGGCTTCGGGAGTTATCTTCTATCTTCTCACGCAGTCTTCGTATATGCACCATAACAGTATTATTTACTTCGTACACCTTCTCATTCCAAACCTTTTCAAAGATTTCATCAGTGCTGAATACTCTGTCTCTGTTTGATGCTAATAAATATAAAATATCGAATTCAATCGGAGTCAGTGCAACTTCCTTGCCGTTCTTCTTCACTACATGGGCAGCTTTGTTAATCGTAAGATCCTGAATCTCTATCTCGTCCCTTCCAGATGCCGGCTGTTCCTCTCCTAACTGAATCATTGTATAACGCTTCATCTGAGACTTCACTCTCGCAAGCAATTCTAACGGATGGAACGGCTTTGTAAGATAATCATCCGCTCCTGTCCCAAATCCGACAATCTTATCCATATCCTCTGCCTTCGCAGATAAAATAAGAATCGGGATATTGCTTGTCTTTCTTATCTCACGGCATACTTCTAATCCGTCAATTCCCGGCATCATAATATCAAGAATGAGCATGCGGACTTCTGGATGTGCTTTTAACGTCTGTAAGCACTGCTCCCCATCGGAAGCCTTCAATACCTGATATCCGTCATTCACCAGATAAATCTCCACAAGATCCGCAATCTCTTTATCATCATCTACTACAAGGATGCTAGCATTCTTTTCCATATCTTTACCCTTCCTTCACGTCTTTTTTTGTTTTATATTCTACCATAAAATGAATATAAAAGTCCTTACAAACTTCTTACCTTGACATTTTTCACCTTATTTGCTAGAATGATGAACGATGCTTTTTGCATTTTATATTGTTTATAAGAGTCGGATAAATGATCGCTTCCCTTAGTTACCGAAAGGTCTGGGAAGAGGAAAGTCCGGGCTTCACAGGGCAGGGTGCCGGATAACGTCCGGTGGAGGTGACTCCAAAGATAGTGCAACAGAGATATACCGCTGGCTTATGCCAGTAAGGGTGGAAAGGTGGAGTAAGAGCCCACCGATTCTCTGGTAACAGAGAATGCCATGTAAACCTCACCCGAAGCAAGACCGAATGTAAAACAATAATCTGGCCCGGATTGTTTTCAGGTGGGTCGCTAGAAGCTGCTGGCAACAGCAGACGTAGACAGATGATCATTCACGACATAACCCGGCTTATCGTCCGGCTCTTTTTTTGTGAATTCAACGGGACGAACCCCGAAAGATAAAAACTCCCTATTTGTTACTTTAGTCGCGATGGTTCGAATGTTCGCTTATTCGCTCGCATCCAAACCTTGCTCCGAGGCCACAAATAGGGAGTTTTTATCTTTCGGGGTTCTGTCTTTGGATGATTTTGTAAATCAAAAAAATAAATTCTACTTTTGCTCCAGCAACCAGTTTTCGATTATTTGAGGTTCTGAATCTCCATCGGATCATATGTAGTCATCTGATATACGTAATAGTTCAGCCAGTTGGTATACAGCGTATTTGCATGGCATCTCCAAGACTTCACTGGTCCGAGTTCTGGTTTATCGTCTTTGTAGTAACGATTTGGGAATGGGACATTGTCCATACCTTTGGCAAGGTCACGTTTGTATTCTCCGTCAAGGGTTAATACATCATATTCTGGATGTCCGGTGACGAATATCTGACGTCCTTCTTTTGCGATGATGATGAATGGGCCTGCTTGCTCGGAATCAGCAAGTATTGTAAGTTCTGGATTCTTTTCAACGTCCTCTCTTACAATCTGTGAATGTCTGGAATGTGGTGCATTGAATACATCATCAAATCCACGAATCAACGGGGTTTTTCTATGTATAGTATGATGCTGGAAGATTCCAAAAATTTTTTCATCTAACAGTTCCTTACGCACACCATAATGATAGTAAAGGCCTGCCTGTGCTGCCCAGCAGATATGGAAGGTCGATGTTACATGTGTTTTTGACCATTCCATAATCTCTACGAGTTCCGGCCAGTAGTCTACTTCCTCAAAATCAAGTGTTTCTACTGGTGCACCGGTAATGATAAGTCCGTCAAAGTACTGCTGTTTGATTTCCGGGAAAATCGTATAGAATGTTTCCATGTGCGTCTGGGATTCATTCTGTGCATCATGTGTTTCTGTTTTTAAAAAGGTGATGTCTACCTGTAATGGAGTGTTGGAAAGGCTCCTTAAAAGCTGAAGCTCCGTTGCCTGCTTGGTAGGCATCAAGTTCATGATAATAATTTTCAGTGGACGAATGTCCTGTTTTAAAGAACGCTCATAATCCATTACGAAAATATTTTCATGTTCCAGTATTTTTTTTGCTGGCAAATCAGCATTTATTCTGATTGGCATGTATTTTCATCTCTTTTCTAAATAATATATAACCATTTTATTCAATCATTGAAAGGAATTCTTCTTCTGTAATCACAGGGATTCCGAGTTCTTTTGCCTTTTTGTTTTTGCTTGAAGAAGACATATTGTCATTATTAATAAGATAATCTGTCTTTTTAGAAACAGAACCTGTCACTTTCCCTCCGAGACTTTCTATTTTTTCTTTCAGTTCTTTTCGGTTTGTGAAATGTTCTACCGTTCCAGTAATGACAAATGTCTTATCTAAAAGTCTCTGTGCCTGTTCGCCCTCTGCCGATACGTTTTCCTCTTCAAAATGTAGGTACGGCAGCAGTTTTTCGAGAAGTTTCTGGTTATGTTCGTTCTCAAAATAGTCGTGTACACTTGTTGCGATTACTTCACCAATTCCGTCAATCTGTGTCATTTCTTCTACGGATGCTCCGCGAAGATTCTCTAAAGAGTTCCCAAAATGACGGCATAAAAGCTTGGCATTTGAACTTCCAACATTTAAGATTCCTATTCCATAAACGAAGCGGAACAACTGTGTATCCCTTGATTTTTCAATAGACTGTATCAGATTATTATACGACTTCTCTCCAAATCCGTCCATAGCAATGATTTGTTCTTTATACTGTTCTAAGTTGTACAAATCATTTAATTCGGATAAAAATCCCTGCTCAATCATTTTCATCAATGTTGCTTCGGATAAACCTTCAATATCTAACGCATCACGGCTTACATAATGAGAAAAGAGCTTCACTTTTTTTGCACTGCAATATGGATTCACGCAATAAAGTGTTTTGACATCATTCTCTATACGTACTTCGGTCGCACCACCACATGCTGGACAATGCTCAATCGGCTTGCATGTTCCACTTTTTGTAAGGTTCTCTGCAATCTGTGGAATAATCATATTGGCTTTATAGACCTTGATATGATCATTTTCACCAAGTTCTAATCCTTCCATAATGCTGATATTATGGAGACTTGCACGGCCTACCGTTGTTCCCTCAAGCTCTACTGGCTCAAACACGGCAATCGGATTAATAAGACCTGTTCTTGACGGACTCCATTCAATGTGCAAAAGCTTTGTTTCTGCTTCTTCATCCGCCCATTTAAAAGCAATGGAATTACGCGGAAACTTCGCCGTTCTTCCAAGAGAATTTCCGTAAGCAATGTCATCGTAAATAAGAACAAGACCATCAGAAGGAAAGTCATTTTCCACAATTTTTTCAGAAAAATTCTGAATCTCATCAATGATATTGCCTCGATCTACTCTTTTATATGGCACAATCTCAAATCCAAGATTCTGCACCCAGAGCATATTACTTTCCACAGAATTCTCGAGTTCTCTTCCTTCTGCTTTTACAAGGGCAAATGCAAAGAAAAAGACATTTCTCTTTGCGGTTACTTCATTGTTAAGCTGACGGACAGAACCACTGCATAAGTTACGCGGATTCTTATAACGAGCATCTACATCCTCAATGCCTTCGTTAATCTTTTTAAAATCAGAATATTTGATGACTGCCTCTCCTCGCAGAACAACTTCACCTGCAAATGGAATTTTTGCCGGAAGGTTTTTAAATACTCTGACATTGTTTGTAATAACTTCGCCTACAACACCATTTCCTCGTGTAACTGCCTTTTGTAAAACTCCATCACGATAAGTAAGCACAACAGTAAGACCATCCATTTTCCAAGAAAGAAGTCCTTCTTTTTCGCCAAGCCAGTCCCTTAATGCCTCTGGACTCTTGGTCTTATCAAGAGAGAGCATTGGACTTTCATGTGTCTCTTTTTCCAGTTCACTAAGTACTTCATAACCGACATTCTGTGTGGGACTCTGGCTCATCACAATGCCAGTTTCCGCCTCTAATGCCTGCAATTCATCATATAATTCGTCGTATTCTTTATTGGAAAATAATTCCCGGTCTTCCTGATAGTATGCTTTAGAAGCCTGATTCAGCACTTCTACAAGTTCTTTCATTCTCGTCTGCTTATCCATGATAAACTCCTCCTGGTTTCCTTCCAGCAAGTTTTTCAAGTTTTGAAAGCTCCTCCCCGGTAATCTCCCGATACTCTCCTGTCGGCAGACTTCCCAGATGAATATTCATAATACGAAGACGCTTTAACTCTCTTACACGGTAACCACATGCCTCACACATACGGCGAATCTGTCGATTTAATCCCTGTGTGAGAATAATGCGAAATGTATACACGCCCGTTCTTTTTACTTTACAAGGACGTGTTACCGTGTCAAGAATCTCCACACCCTCACTCATTTGCTTTAAGAATGCATTCGTTACCGGACGATTAATTGTCACCTCATATTCCTTTTCGTGATAATTTCTCGCCTTCAAAATCTCATTCATCAACTCTCCGTCATTGGTCATCAAAATGAGACCCTCGGAATCTTTATCCAATCGTCCCACTGGATAAATCCTCTCAGGATAACTAATAAAATCAACGATATTATCCTTTTCCCGTTTCTCTGTTGTACAGACAATCCCCTTTGGCTTATTTACCGCAAGAACAATCTGCTTACGGCTCACACTAACACGCTTACCATCTACACGGATATCCTGCCCCGTATGCACTTTCTGTCCCATCTGTGCCGGCTCTCCGTCAATTAAAATACGCCCTTGTTCCACATAACGATCTGCCTGTCTTCTTGAACACACGCCTGCATCACTTAAAAACTTATTCAGACGCATTGGTTCGCAAGTTGATGTCTTTTCCTTAAAATTCGCAGTATTCTTTTCTAAATTATTCTTTTCCAGATTATTCTTTCTTGGATTATTTTTCCCCTGATTATTCTTTCCTGTCGCCGCCATTATTTATCAAACTTTCCATTCGCTTTATTCTGGAACTTCTCTGCATCCACGATAAATCTCTCATGTGTTCCCTTACCAATTACACCTGCAGGATCCTTCACTTCAACAGCAAAAGTAAGTTTCTTTCTGTCAATCTCTGTAAGAGTTACTTCACAGCTTACTTCACAGCCGATTGGACTTGCAGAAACATGGTCTACATTTAAGTTGGTTCCAACAGTTGTCATCCCCTCGTCAAGCTGTCCATCTAACAGGGCAACTGCTGTCTTTTCCACTAATAAAAGCATTGCTGGAGTTCCGTATACTAAGAGGCTTCCGCTACCTAAAGTCTTGGCTGCATTCTCCACTGTTACTGTCTCCGTTTTTACCATTTTCATTCCTGTATTTAAACTCATTTCAAACCTCCCAAAATAAAAATTTTTAATTTATTAACATTGTATTAGTATATCAGAAATGAGCTAACTTTTCCATCGAATTCTGATCTGCGTGACCAAACGGACGCCCACAAAGAGAGCCTATGCCCTATATTTGTGACTTTAGTCGCTGCGTGTTGGAAGATTCTAAGACAAAACTCCAAGAATAAAAGAATCTATATTTGTGGCCTCGGAGCAAAGATTGGATGCGAGCGCTTTAAGCGAACATTCAACCTGCAGCGACTAAAGTCACAAATATAGATTCTTTTCATTCTCGGAGTTCGTCAGTTTTGTCAATTTTGCCTAAGGCAACTCAGAATTTCTTCCCTTGTTGGCATTGATTTTAAGGCACCTTTTCGTGTTGTTACGATTGCAGCAGCGGCATTGCTTATTTTTAACATTTCTGCAAGTTCTTCTTCGGAAAGGTTGTGAAGATTATGTTCTAAGATATAGTTCAATGCACTGCCGCAGAAGGTGTCTCCAGCACCTGTTGTTTCTATGGTATCAACTTTAAATCCTTCCTGCTCTACTTTTTGCCCTTTATAGTAAGCCCGACTTCCGTCTGCTCCCATAGTGAGGAGTATAAGCGGAATATTATATTTATCTATCAGGCACCGGATTCCTTCATCGTAATCTTCTTTACCAGAAACGAACTGGATTTCATTATCGGATATTTTTAAAATATCACAGTGAGCAAATCCGTATTCCATCTGCGTTTTGGCAAGATCTAATGACTTCCATAACGGTGGACGGAGATTTGGGTCAAAGGAGATGAGACAGCCATTTTCTCTGGCTGTTGTTACTGCCTTTTTGGTAGCTTCCCGGACTCCATCTGCCGTCATGGATAAGGTCCCAAAATGGAATATTTTTGAGTTCTTTATAGTTGCTTCGTTTACTTCAGCAGCAGTGAGCATCATATCTGCTCCCGGATTACGGTAAAAAGAGAAGTCTCTGTCCCCATTTTCAAAAGTATGCACGAATGCCAAGGTTGTATTTACTTTGTTATCGAATACAAGACCGGAAGTATCAATTCCAGCTTCTTCTATGGTCGCTTTTAACATTTTCCCGAACTGGTCATTTCCTACTTTTCCAATGAATGCTGTCTTTTTGCCCATTTTCTGAAGAAGAGCAAGTACATTACATGGTGCTCCACCTGGACAGGCTTCAAATATTTGATTGCCCTGTTCGCTCTGTCCGTTCATGGTGAAGTCTACAAGAAGTTCCCCTAACGCAGTTACATCTATCGTTTTTTTATTTTTGTTCATTTTTCCGTTTCCTTCTCAATTTAACTATCCTGCTGCCAAACAAATATACCCATTCTAATTAAAATATTATCTGACATGAGTTATAAGTTATATTTTCTTATTCTGCTTTGTCTACTGATTTTTGTAAAATTTATAGCCTGTAAATTCTACTTTTATAATTTATAATTCTTTAGTCTATTTTTCTTCAGGTTTTTCTATCGCAAAACTTCCCAGTTCATATCCAGCCACATTTCCCACATTTCCTTTTGACAGAAAAGTAACTTTCTGCTCTAAATTCTCGCTATACACACGGGTTGTCATGACATTTTCTCCATCGTTGATGAAGATTTCTATGGCGGAAGTATCTGAGAATATTGTAAGATTTCTTAACCGTTTTATTTCTGCGACTCTCTCTTTTCTTCCATGTCCACTTTTGCCCATATTTAAGCGGAATAACCCTTTTTCCCAGGATAAAAATACATCTTCTCGAAGCTGAATCTTTACAGAAGAATTTTTTTCTGTTCTTTCTTCAAAGTCTATATGAAGTTCAAAACAGCTGTCTTTTGGCTCCCATTGTACAAATTCTGATAGTGCACAATGGAATTCATTTTTGCGAAGTTGCTGCATTTCTTTTAATGGCTTCTGAAGAATTTTTCCATCTTTAAAAATCAGCTCTCTTGGCATGGTTAGGGCGTGAATCCAGTCATACGAAACGGTAGCATCGTTGTCATAATCCGCATCTGGAATTCCCATCCATCCAATTAATATTCTTCTGCCCTGCTCATCCTGAAATGTCTGTGTCGCATAAATATCAAAGCCTTTATCAAATTCGGCAAATTCCCCGAGCTGATATTTTTTATTTTTCAAGTCAAAGTTTACAGGAAAATATCCGCACTGGTATACATTCTGATAATCATATCCGTTCTGCTCTACTCCCTGCGGACAACAAGTCATAATCTGCTGTCCATCTATCTCAAACAAATCGGGACATTCCCACATATAGCCAAATGTTCTCTCAGGATAAATAGTGTCATACCATTTCCAGTTTTTTAAATCTGTTGACCAGAAAAGGAGAGCACAGCCTTTGTTGTTTTCATCTCTTCCACCCTGAATCATGTAATAGATTCCATCTTTTTCATATACTTTGGGGTCTCTTACATGCTTTGACATATTGAACGGATAATCGTCATTTGTCATAACCATTTCTTTACATGTAATTGTCTTTCCGTCCGGGCTGAAAAGATGCATTGTATTCTGCTCTCTGCCATTCATGATGTAATCGTATTCTTTATCTGTAAGCTTTACATTTCCTGTGTAAAAGAAATGAATTCCATCCTCTTTTACAAGGGCAGAACCGCTGTATACTCCGTCTCTGTCCCATTTGGTATCTGGAAAGAGGAATGGCTCCTCCTCCACATAATGAACCCAATCTTTCGTCGTATAATGCCCCCAAAGCTTGGTTCCCCAGCCTGCAAGGAATGGAGTGTACTGAAAATAAATATGATTTATCCCCTGAAACTGGCACAAACCATTCGGATCGTTCATCCAGCCTGTTGGTGGCATCATGTGAAAATGTAACCGATTCGGGTCGCATTTTACATTTTCCCGCATATCTTTATGTTCGGGATATTCATTTAAATATATCTCTTTATTCATTGTTCCACCTGTCTGTTTTTATATATTTCTGTCATTTTCTATAATGTGCACGCCAAAACATTGCAGAGCTGTACATAGAAAATACACTCCTTTACCGTACAGCTCGCACACAAATCTACTATCTAACTTATATATGAATTTTTATATCTAAATTTTACTTATGAATTTCAGCAATCGCTCTATCTGCCGGAATTTCTTCATTAATTTTCAGGTCATTTCCTACTGGTACTTCTGTAAACACTACTAAAATTTCTGAAGAATATCCTTTGGATTCGACAAGTTCTTTATCAAACTTCACGAGCATATCACCGACAGCTACCTGCTGTCCTTCTTTTACAAATACTTCAAAGCCTTCTCCGTTCATATTTACGGTATCAATTCCGCAATGAATAAGAATTACAGTTCCATCTTCTGTCTCAAGCCCTACTGCATGACCTGTTGGGTATACAAGTTTTACTTTTGCATTGCAAGGTGACATAACGAGCCCATTTTCTGGAAAAATAACAACGCCGTCACCTAATATTTTCTTGGAAAATGTCTGGTCAGAAGATTCGGAAATAGACTTTACTTCTCCTTCTGCTGGTGCATAGAAAATATTTTCTACGACATCTTTTACTTCTGCTTTTTTTGCTTCATCAGCAGTTTCTACTTCATATTCTGTTTTTACGCTATTTCCTGTTTTATTTACTGTTGTCCACATTTTTCCGATTACTGTTGTTGCAATAAATCCAATACCAAGTGCGATAACGTGAGCAACGATATAGTTGATATATCCATGATTTGCAGGGTTTGTGATTGCCATTCCCGGAAGAGCTGTTGTACCAAAACCAAGCGCAGTAAGTTTTGAGAAATAAACGTACGCACCTGCAACGGCACCACCGATACATCCTCCGATCAGAGGGAAACGGTAACGAAGGTTTACACCAAAAATAGCTGGCTCACTGATTCCGAATAACGTGGAAGCAAAACTTGGAATACAAAGTTCTCTTGCCTTTACATTTTTCCAGTTTAATGCAAGATATCCAAGAACGGCTCCACCCTGTCCCATAAGGGCAACAGACATCAGTGGATTTAAGAAGTTTGTTCCTGTAGAAGCGATAAGCTGCGCCTCTACTGCTCCAATAATGTGATGAAGTCCTGTGATAACGACAATCTGCTGAATTCCGGCAAATAATGCATAACCGAAAGCTCCCAGATGATTCGTACTCCATACAAGACCATCTGTGATTCCGTTAGAAAGAACTCGTCCTACAGGACCTACAATTGTAAATAATAATACTGTGGAAATAAATACCGTAAGCATTGGGGCAACTAATAACTTTATAACATCAGGAATCTTGCGATTAAAGAAGTTATCAAGCTTAGCTACAACCCATCCCATCATAAGGGCAATGATAATTCCGCCCTGGAAACCTACCATCTCAATCTTTAATCCAAATAAACGGATAATTTCCGGATCAACGCTTCCCTGTGCTGCCTGATAAGCATTGGCAAGGGAAGAATCAAGCATGATTGCTCCAACTACCATACCAAGAACGGGATTACCGCCAAATCGTTTTACTGCTGAATAGCAGACTGCCATTGGCAGAATCGCGAAAATACCGTTTGCTGCAAGACTGACTAACTTATTAATCGCATATAATGTATCGTGTGTCTTTACAACTTCCATGCCGCCTAAAACACTTGTAATTCCCATAAGAAGGGCTGCTGCAAGAAGCGCTGGCATAATTCCGATAAACACATCAGATAAAGACTTAATTACTGCCTGTACCGGATTCTGCTTTTTATTGCTCTGTTCTTTTAAATCACCTAATGACATATTCTGGGTATGTGTGTACTCTGCAAAAACATCATATACATCATTTACCACACCCGCTCCAAAAATTAACTGAAGCTGATTACCTGCAATAAATGCACCCTTTACTTTATTAATATCTTCTAACTTCTCAATATCAGCGAGGCTGTTATCTAGTAAAACGATTCGGAGTCTCGTCGCACAATGTGCTGTTCCCTGAATGTTTTCCATTCCACCAATACACGCAACTATCTGTTTTGATATTTCCAGATATTCATTTTTCTTTTCCATTCTTTCTCTCCTCATTTTTATTTTGGAACCGGTTCTGTTTTCGTATTTCATTATATCATCTTGTTTTTGTATGTCAATAATAAATCCTTGTTTTTTTAATTTTCGGAACCGGTACCAAAAATTCATCTCAAAATTTGTTCAATATGCACAAATTTTGCCGCAGGCAAAGGGGGATCCCTACAAAGAGAGCCTATCCCTATATTTGAAAAGATTTGAATCGGATTGCACAAAGACTAAGGGAAAAAGAGCTAATAAAAAAAACATCCTATTTTGTGACTTTGTGCTATGGAATTTTGACCATAGAAACTTCGGACTGCTTTTTCCGAAGTTTCTGTTTTACTGGACAAAATGGAACGTTTCGTACAATGGAACAAAATAGGATATTTTTTATCAGCTCTTTTCAATTCAATAATTCTTCAGGCAATCCAGCTACAAACTCTTCAGCAACGGCATCCGTTTAGCTAGACAAATCAGGATTTCATCGCACACTCTTGCGTTCGATAAACTCATATGGATTGACCTGTATCTGGCTGACTGGTTTTTCCTGTATCATCTGAAGCATTGTCTCTGCACTGATTTCTCCCCAGTTTTTCCAGTCAAATTTTACGGTAGTAAGCGGTGGTCTCATCAATTCACCGGTTTCGTAATCACCAAACCCTACGACGGATACATCTTCTGGTATTGCGATATTTTTTTCATAGAATACTTTATAGGCTCCCTGTGCGATTCTGTCAGTGGCACAAATGAGCGCGGCTGGCTTCTTTAATTTTTCTGTCAGTTTTTCCACGTTATGAACTGCATCTTCAAAAAAGAAGCTTGTTTCGATAACTTCAGTCGGTTCTTTTCCATAGGAAAGGAGTCCATCAACGACACCTCTCCGACGTTCTTCTCCAACTGCCGGGTCCTCTTTAGAAACCCACAACAGATAAATCTGTTCAAACTCCCTTTTTCCGATATATTCTCCAATCTTATATCCCGCATTATAATCATCATTAATAATAGAATTCGCTCCCGGAAATCTCTGTCCAAGAAAAAGAATTGGAATCTGTAATCGTTTTACCACTTCTTCATATTCTTTTGTGGCACTGGTCGCAAGTACCATAATACCATCTACATTCATATTTTTTAAACGCTCAATACTGCGAATTTCTTCCGTAATGCTATTTCCTGTGTGCATGATAAGCGGTGTATACTCATTTTTCTTAAGGTATTCCACAATAACTTCCACAAGTCTTGGCGTTGTTACTGAATCAAATCCTGGAACAGTCAGACCAATTACACGGCTTTCTTTTGCTTTTAATCTCGCAAAAACATTTGGTTCATAATTATTTTCTTCGATAATTTTTTTAATCTTCTGTGCTGTTGTCGGACGGACACTACCTCCATTTAGGTATCTGGACACCGTGCTTTTTGCTACTCCAGACATTTTTGCTATGTCATTAATTGTCAGTTTCTTATTCACTTTTTTGCCCTCTGCTCTCTGTTTTTTATTCATTTTCTAGAGTGTGTTTGAAAAATTCTATTTTAACTCTCTGCTTTTCCTCAATGAGATTTTATATATTACTCGTGACATGCTCCCACCACTTAAATCATAGATTTTGAAGTGGGGGCTTCTTGCTCAATGGCTCTACTGAGCCAAGTAT
>NZ_CAKRCF010000011.1 GCF_934307085.1 uncultured Anaerobutyricum sp. | reverse complement strand
TTATCAAGGTTTTAAGCTTTCTTTTGCGAAAGCTTTTATATTTTATCACATCACTTTGTTCTTGTCAAGAACTTTTTAAAAACTTTCTTTCATCTTCTTTCGAAGTTTTTTGTTTTTTCGTGATGCGAACTTTTACATGTTATCACATGATTTTCAATCCGTCAAGAAGTTTTTTCGTTTTCTTTTAAGATTTTTGCTGTTTTTCTCTCAAAACTGTGTTTCTCATGTGTAACGCATATTATATTATCATAACAGGGCACTTGCGTCAAGCATTTTTTGAAGATTTTTTCATTTTCTCAAAAAACACTAGATATTGTACTTTTTTTGTATTTTTATCATTTACACCCATACCCAGCTCATTAAATTGTTATTTATTTATCAATTTCTTTTTATTTTTAAACCGATATTTCTATGCCCTGTTCGCCACTCTGTCACTTCCTTTTTCAATCCCTTTGTCCCTGACTTTCTATATATTTTTTGATCACTTCAATTGGAGCATCGCCTGTTGTAATCAAACAAAAACTCTGGCTCCAGAAATGTTCTTTCCACAACTTTTGCCGTATCTGCGGAAACTCTTTCTTAAGAAGTCTACTGCTTGCACTCTTATATACATTTATGAACTTACTTATTTCCGTATTTGGGTGTACGCTGAAAAGGATGCATATAACAGAAGATACAGGTTTGTCTGTCTAGCAAATAAAAAATAGACCAGATATCATCTGGTCTATCTATCATGCAATATTGCCTTTTTTAAAAACCACTTCACGGCTTATTGTTCGTCAACAATTAGTCAACAGAAACGATTTCTTTTTTATTGTAAGATCCGCATGCTTTACATACTCTATGTGGCATAGTTAATGCTCCACACTTGCTACATTTTACTAATGTAGGAGCAGACATTTTCCAGTTTGCTCTACGGCGGTCTCTTCTTCCTTTGGAAGATTTATTCTTTGGACAAATTGACATGGTCACACCTCCTCTTGTAATTACTTCTTTTGTGACGTTCGGGATATATTACATATGCAGTATTCAATACTTTAATATCTAATGATTAAAGTCGCGGAAGATATCCTGAATAGCCGCCATCCGCGGGTCTAGGCTCTCCTTATGACAATCACATGTGTGATAGTTTAAGTTGGTACCGCAGACGCTGCACAATCCTTTACAATCTTCCTTACAAAGAACCTTTGTAGGGAGTGCAACCACAATCTCATCTGCAATGAGCTTGTCTACATCCAACATATATCCGTCTATGAAACTTAATTCATCCACGTCTTCAATGCCATCTGACTCTGTATTGGGATTAACACTGCGATCAATCGTGATATGGAAAGTATTCTCCACATCCTCCAAACATCGATCACATGGTATTATCAATCGAATCATCGTCTCACCTGTAACACGAAGTTTATCCTCAACTTTGGAAACAGTCAAAAGAAAAGGCTCCTTGTAGGATACCAGATAACTGCTTCTGCGAAGCTTAAGCTTCTCAAAATCAGGTTCAACTTTAAAATTCTTGATAACAGATGGATTAGATAAGATTTCCGATATATTTATCTTCATAATATCGCAACCTCTCTTTTCTCATACTCTTGGTATTATACACAGTTACTTTTTCTTTGTCAAGAAATATTTTCACATATTTCGCATATATTTTAACAAATACGATTCTAGGAGATATGAATTGAAAAAAATTCTTTTTCATTTTATGCAAATACTCTGTCTTTTTTCGTTTATTTTTATGCTTATGCACTATTCTCTTATATTAAAATATGCAAAAGAAGGTCTTTTTGTGTGGGCTTCCTGTATCCTGCCGCTCCTCCTGCCTTTTATACTGCTGTCAAAATTTTGGATTCGCTATAAAATACCAGAATTATTTTTCTATGAGGCAAAGAAAAAATTCCCCACCCACACAGATATCGCTATTACTCTTCCTGTCTTTTTGCTTGGACTTTGCTGTGGCTTCCCTGTTGGTGCGATTTTTATCACCCATTACTACCAAATCGGAACACTCAGTAAGCCTCAGTCAGAACTATTGCTTCCGCTTACGTCTTTTGTAAGTCCGATGTTTGTAATGGGATATATACGCTCTCAGACTGGCTTAAAAGGTACTTCCTGGCTCTGCTATCTCCTTGCCCTCTATCTACCGGTATTATTATGTTATTTGTTCACACAACTTACTAAAAGGCAGAAAAGAAACAACTCACTGCCCCATCATGTACACGGACAATTCCAAAAAACTTCCACCATTTCAAATAGATTAAGATTAAAAGAAACAACCGATACAAAACCTACCCTGACAGAAGAAATCTGGGTTCCTTCTCTGGAAGTTATCTTTATTATTGGTATTTATATGATGATTTTCTCAATTCTTTCAGGTATGCTTACAAAACTCTGCCTATTTCAGAAACCGGCCTTTAACTTTCTTCTTTCTAACTTGGAAGTTACTACCGGAATACGACTTCTAGCCGCAGATAATGCATATACACCTAATATAATGTATGCACTTACCGCGGCTGTCGCTTCTTTTGGCGGGATGTGCACAATGGCACAGGTGCAGACAGTGACGGCCAATTCTGGTCTATCCTTAAAGCCTTATATAATTATAAAACTGTTAACTGCAGGATTTAGTTTTATCCTTTGTCTGTTTTTAATCTAGTTAACAATACAGCTTATCCCAATTCATTATCAATAATTCATGAATTCTGAACAACCAGATACTACCGATAATTCGTATCTTCTCATAAAACGACAATAATCTTTTTGTCCTTACTGATGCAATTTAAGCAATCCCTTCTGTCTCTCATTACTACTACTAAAAAATACTACCTTCTGCTATTCTTCTGCTGGTTCTTCTTTCTTTTCAAAGTCTTCTTTCGTTCTACCTGTCCGCATTCCAGCATTAAGCTGCAAATCAATCTCCTGCTTGTCTGCGGCAATCTGTTTTTGCTCTTTTTTTAGCTTCTCTAATACTGAATTAAAATACTCTTTTTCCTCTTTGATAATGGTGCCATACATATATTCAAGGCCCTCTAACATATTTTGCGTGTATTTTAACGCACCAAGCTGAACCTCCCGTGCAGTCTCTCGTGCATCATTACTTAATTCACTAGCCTCTCGCTGTGCTTTTGATAAAATATCATCTGCACGCATATTTGCCATAGATACAATTTCCTGATCATCAATCATTCCACCGGCTTCTTTTGCCGCATTCTGCATAATACGCTGTGCCTTGCTTCTCGCATCTGCGATAATCTTATCCTGATTTCTTACAATCCGCTTACTTTCTGCGATTTCTTTTGGAAGAAGGTCATGTACTTCTTCAAGCATAGCGAGTAGTTCTTCTCTATTTACCTTAATCATGCTGCCGCTGCTCAAAACTCCGGCTGTTTTGCAATTATCTATATAGATTTCTATTTCTTCAAGTAACTTTACACTATCCATCTCTGCCATCTTCTTATCCTCCCATACTACATTCGACATATCACACTTTATTATGTCTGAACTTCTCATAAACACGTCTGCTGACTTCCTCTGGTACAAACTGTGTAATATCCCCATCAAACGCTGCAAGCTCTCTTATCATGCTAGAACTTACAAATGAATATTCTGCACTGGTCGCAAAAAACATCGTCTCTATGTCAGGATTTAACTGTTTATTTGTCTGTGCCATCATTAGCTCATATTCAAAATCTGATACCGCCCGAATTCCCCTCACAATAACATCCGCCTTCATTTTATCACTAAAATCTATCAGAAGTCCATTAAAAGATACAATCTCTACATTTGGAATATCTTTTGTCACTTCTTTTATAAGTTCTACCCTTTCTTCTATGGAAAAGAGTGGTTTTTTTGCCTTATTAATCAGAACCCCTATAATCACTTTATCAAAAACGGCTGCTGTTCTTTTTATGATATCTAAATGTCCAAGAGTAATCGGGTCAAAGCTACCCGGATAAACTGCTGTTGCCATAACTTTTGTCTCTCCCTCGTCTTTCGTTATATTCCTTACGTATAATATTCACTTCCTTTTAAGAAAGGTATGCTTATTTGTCTTATAAATCTTTTCCTTTGTGATGATAAAACCTGTCTCCTCAACCCATGAAAACTCAGTATCTAAGTCAGCTTCAATAATAATCGTTGTATTTTCGTCACAAAGCACAGTATTGTCTAAATATACAACTACTTCTTTTTCTAAAAACTTTCCGTAAGGTGGATCCATAAAGATGTAATCAAATGCCTGCTTTTTATCTTCCAGAATCTGAAGGGAAGTCATAACATCCTTAGATATTACGACGGCCTTTTCTCTAAGATGCGTATGTGTCAAATTCTCCTCGATGCAGGCAACTGCCTTTCGATTCTGTTCTACAAAAACTGCCTCTGCCGCTCCTCTACTCAGTGCCTCGATTCCAATGCCGCCACTTCCACTAAACAGGTCAAGAAATCGACTGTCTTCTATGTAAAAAGAAAGCATATTAAACAATGTTTCTTTAATTCGATCCGTTGTTGGCCGCGTCCCCATTCCTTCAATCGTCTTTAACTTTAAATGACGTGCTGAACCTGCGATAACTCTCATAATCTCTCTCGCCCATCCTTCTTTGTTATAATTATATCTATTGTATAATATCTTATATTTTTGTCAAGATATATCCTTTACTGGAAAATGCCATATATTTATACCGATTTCCCGCAAATTATACTGCTGCAAATGATGTGTCGGCTTTATATATAAGCATTTCGGAAACAATTCCAAACTTTTAATACTTTTGATTACACTACAAGTTTTTGTCGAATTTTCTTGATTTCTTTTTTAGTAAGTCCCACTGCCATAAGATATACTTTAAATGAACCATAATGCTCTAAAATATGATTATAGGCCCTTTCTATCCACTGTGGTTTGGAAAATTCCAATTCTTCCAGACCATCATCTAAACGAAGGGTTATATTTTCCTTCAAATAGGTGTGTGTCACCTCATAATTTGCAATGATATCTTCCTTTGCCACACCTGCAAGTCCCATAAGAATCATAGCCAGTACTCCCGTTCTATCCTTTCCTGCCTGGCAGTGAAATAAAACACACCCCTCAAGATTGTCAAGAATAAAATGAAAAATGTTATAAATCATTTCTTTATATTCTACTAACTTTACATAAAATTCTCCAGGGTCAAATCCTTCTTCTTTTACCGTTCTTAAATCTATAATACCATCTGTAATTAACGGACAATTTATATAATTCACCAAATCATTTCCGCGAAATGGATTCGGATAAATGAGTGCCTCTTCCCGACTTCTTAAATCAACGATTGCCGAAAGGCCGTATTCTATAAGAAATTCTTTATCTTCTTCCGTAACATCCGTAAGGTTTTCGCTCCTAAGAAACTGATGATGCATTGTAATCAATCCTTTTTTCGTTGCGTATCCTCCTAATTCTCTTACATTATATGCCTTTTCCATAGGGAGGCGCGTGTAATTTAAATTCGGATTTCTCTTCATGTGTATAACTCCTTCTTCACTCTATAAATATACTCTCAAAATTTCCATGGAATTGTTTTTACAAGAAATACATGGAATTCATTAAATATTTTTTGCAAAATTCAAGTTTTTCTCCAGTGAATACTGATGAAGCTGTTGAAAATTATATCCTTCTTCTTTTAAATAACTTACTGCTTCAGAAGCCATTTTTAAAATATCTGCATTGGAATAAATATCACCGAGAGCAAAGTTCATCGTTCCGCTCTGCCGCACCCCAAAAAACTCTCCCGGACCACGTAGTTTTAAATCTTCATTCGCAATTTCAAATCCATCATTAGAATGTCCAATAATAGAAAGCCGCTCCATCGCTTCTTCTTTTTCCGAACCAGAAATAAAGACGCAATACGACTGTGCCTTTCCTCTTCCAACACGACCTCTTAGCTGATGAAGCTGTGCGAGGCCAAAACGTTCTGCGTTTTCAATCACCATAACAGTCGCATTGGGAACATCGATTCCAACTTCTACTACGGTTGTAGAAACAAGAATCTGAATCTCATTTTTTGAAAACTGTTCCATAATTTCATTTTTTTGTGCAGGACGCATATGACCATTTAATGAGGCAACAGTAATTGACGGCGGCAATGCCTGCGAGAGCATTTTGGCATATTCTTCTACATTTTCAAGATCCATCTTTTCATTTTCCTCAATCATTGGACAAATGACATAAGCCTGATGTCCTAGCGCAACCTGTTTTCTTATAAATTCCCACGCTGCGGGACGATAAGAAGTTCCTACCACAGAGTTTTTTATCGGCAGTCTTGATGCAGGCATTTCATCCATAATACTGACATCTAGATCACGATATAAAATAATTCCTAAAGTACGTGGAATTGGTGTTGCACTCATAACAAGAACATGTGGATCCTCTCCTTTTTTCATAAAGGCATCTCTTTGTTTTACTCCAAAACGATGCTGCTCATCTGTAACAATGAAAGCAAGCCTGTCAAAAAGAACATCGTCCTGAATTACAGCATGTGTTCCAATCAGAATCTGAATATCACCAGAAATACAGCGAGCCTTTATGTCTCTTTTTTCTTTTACCTTTGTTGAACCGGTGAGAAGGGCAACTGTAACACCAAGTGGAGAAAGAAGCTTTATAAAGTTCTGGTAATGCTGCTCTGCAAGCACTTCTGTCGGAGCCATTAACGCTGCCTGATATCCTGCAGCTACTACAGCATACATAGCTGTCATTGCTACAATAGTCTTTCCAGAACCAACATCTCCCTGCAAAAGCCGATTCATCGCCATAGTCCCTGAAAAGTCTTGCCGAATCTCATTTAATACTTTTTTCTGTGCTCCTGTCAGTGGGTAGGGAAGACTCTCAACAAAAGACTTTACTTTTTTATCCATCGGAATAATATAATGATTGAGCGCCTGCTCTTCTCTGTCTTTTACAAGTTCTAACGCACTGAAAAAGCGAAAAAATTCATCGAAGATTATCCTCTTCTTTGCTTCCATCAGATGTTCCATTCCTGTCGGAAAATGGATTTCTTTAAGTGCTTTATCCACCTGTTCTAAATCATAATATGTTCTTACGGTTTCTGGAAGATATTCCTCCTCTCGATACATCTCAAATGCCAATTCCTGTGCCTTTTGTAATGTCTTATTTGACAAGCCTGTTGTAAGAGGATAAACCGGTTGAAAAGTTTCCATTAACTGTACATATTTTTCTTTTTTGCAATATTCCGCCTGTTCCAACATAAGACGACCATCTTTAAAAATCGGAGTACCTGTAAAAATCCACCGTTCACCCTGTTTTAACGTATTTCGCAGGTAAGGCATATTAAACCAGCGTACAAAAAGCTGACCACTGACATCTGCAATAAGCCCTGTACAAAGCTTTAACTTACGCACCGTTTTTAAGTGAATCGGCGAAGCAATCTCTGCTTCAATTGAGCATCTTTGTCCTGTCTTTATGTCCGATATCGCAATTGGTTCCGGATATGTTGTATAACAGCGGGGATAATGATGTACCAGCTGATCTACGGTCTCAATATCTAATCTTGCAAGTAGTTTTTCTGTCTTTTCCCCAATTCCTTTAATCTCTCTCACTGGTATTCCCAACTATAATTCTCCTTTCCGAAAGTTACAACTCTGTCAATATTTATTTAAAAATTTTTTCTATATACTATGTGCCATAATTTACAGAAGACTTTCTTTTAATAAAAAAATTTTTTAACATTCTTCAAAATGAAAAAAGAACTCTACCAACGACTTAAGATCGTTTGCAGGAAGCTATGCTATACATACTTTTCCCTACTCTAATGCGTCGTGTGATAGAGTTCCTTTTTCATTTTTTATTTATGTTACGTCATCATCCATTTCAAAAAGAATGATTCCTAGGTCTGCTGTGACGATTACAACAGTCTGATTTGCAAAACTGTCGTAATAAAAATAGAATTATTCTACAGAAATCATATAATAGTAGATTGGCTGTCCACCGAAGTTTACCTCTACTTCACATTCTGGGAACTTATCCTCGATTGCATCAGAAAGTGCATTTGCATCATCTTTAGATACATCTGCCCCATAATAAAGACAGATAAGCTCAGAATCTTCATCTGCCATTGTTGAAAGTAATTCTAAAGTTGTTTCTGTAAGATCTGTTCCCACTGCAGCGATTCCATCATCATTAATTCCCATGATATCGCCATTATGGATTTCCTTTCCATCAATTGCTGTATCACGTACTGCATAAGTAACCTGACCACTCGCAATATCCTGATAAGCATCCTTCATGTTCTCCTCGTTTTCTTCAACACCTGCTTCTGGCATATAACCAATCATTGCAGAAATTCCCTGCGGAATAGTCTTTGTAGGAAGAACGATAATCTTCTTATCCTCTGTTAAATCTCTTGCCTGTTCTGCTGCAAGGATAATATTCTTATTATTAGGAAGAATAAAGATATTCTTTGCATTCACCTGATCGATTGCATTCAACATATCCTCTGTACTAGGATTCATCGTCTGTCCACCTTCGATAAGGTGATCTACGCCAAGGCCCTTGAAGATATCTGTAAGCCCATCACCAGCTGATACTGCAATAAATCCAACTTCTTTCGCTGGTTTTGCTACATCAACCTGCTGCGCGGCAAGTTTTTCCTCTTCTGCTTCCTGCTGTCTCTGACGAGCTGCTTCATTCTCTGCATCTTTGATAAGCTTCTCCTGATGTTCTAAGCGCATATTGTCAATCTTCATATTAGAAAGTGCACCGAATGTTAAAGCCTTCTCAAATGCCTGTCCTGGATGATTTGTGTGTACATGTACTTTACAAATTTCCTCATCAGCAACCAATACTAAAGAATCACCAATGGAAAGGAAAAATTTCTTTAATCCCTTCTCATCTTCCTTTGTCAGTGGTTTATCTAACATAATGATAAACTCTGTACAGTAACCAAACTTAATATCTGCAGTAGAAATATCTGCCTTTGGTGCACTGACAGATGCAGATGGCATAGAAGCTGCCTCTATCGGAACTTCAATTTCTGTCACCTTACCAGTAAGAGCATCTACGATTCCCTGCAACACTTCCATAAGACCCTGTCCACCAGAATCTACTACACCAGCTTCTTTTAATACAGGAAGCATATCCGGTGTCTTAGAAAGTACTTCGTAACCATAGGCAACAATCGCCTCACAGAATGCAATTACATCCATATCTTCATCGACTAATTCTTCTGCTTTATCTGCCATTCCCTTGGCAACAGTAAGAATCGTACCTTCCTTTGGCTTCATAACTGCTTTATACGCAGTTTCAACCGCTCTTGTAAAACCGGCTGCAATCTCGTCTTTTCCAAGAGAATCTGCTTTCGAAACTGCTTTTGTAAATCCTCTGAATAACTGAGAAAGGATTACACCAGAGTTACCACGTGCACCACGAAGAGAACCATTACTGATTGCCTTACAGATAGTAGTCATCGTAGGTTCTGTAACTGCTCCAACTTCCTTTGCAGCAGCTAAAATTGTCAGGGACATATTCGTTCCAGTATCTCCATCAGGAACCGGAAATACGTTCAGTTCATTAATATAATCTTTTCTGGAATTGATACGGTTTGCACCAGCTAAAAACAATTTCTGAAAAGTTTTCGCGTCTATGGTGTGACTATTCACAACATTTCCTCCTTAATCTCTGTATTATCTATACTATTCTCATCTATAATTTGTATTATATTCTCTTCAAATAGAAAATCCGCTTAGTCTACTATGCGAACTCCCTCTACATAAATGTTAATTTTTTCCACACTCATACCGGTAAATTTCTCAACACGGTACTTTACATTCTGAATTAAGTTCTCTGTAACTGTAGCAATAGACACACCATATACTACAATAATATGAAAATCTATATAAATCTTGTTATCATTTATCTTGATGTGAACACCCTTGCTTACATTGTCTCTCTTTAAAAGCTGAGCAAAACCATCTTTTACGTTCACAGATGCCATTCCAACAATACCAAAGCACTCAATCGCATTAATTCCGGCATAAGTTGCAATAACCTCTTCATCTATAATAACCTGACCTAAATCGGTGTGCATTTGTCCCTTCATATACTATCCCTCCGTTTTATTATCGTTTTCTATAGTATAACCTCTTTTCGGTGAAATTGGAACCACAAATATAAAATTCTTCCATTTTAAACGCCCTCTCCTGAAACAAAAGAGCCCTCTTCCCATATATTATTATAAGGAACATTAGAGCGTGTCTGAAACATGCTCCAGGGAGATTTTATGAAAAAATTATGCGGATTCGCTCTTTTTTGTTTTTCCTTTGGGCTGTTCCTGAGTTGCTTCCTTACCGGTTTTGCAGTAAAATTTATTATTCTAGTCATCAGCATTTTATTTGGATATATGCTGTTTTGCGACCGATTTTGACAGAAAAGAAAAAAGAGGGAATCACTGATTCCCTCTTAACTCATATCTGCATACATTCCTGTAAGGACAAAGATTAGAGTCTTCTCTTATCCTCAGTGACAGTAAAACTACGCACGTTCTACTTTACCTGATCTTAAACAAGAAGTACAAACATACATTTTCTTAGAAGCTCCGTTCACTTTCACTCTTACAGACTTAATGTTGGATTTCCACATTTTGTTTGATCTTCTATGTGAATGACTCACTTTAATACCGAAATGAGCACCTTTGTCACAAATAGCGCATCTTGCCATGATAGCACCTCCTCGCGAATATACTTAAGTCTGACAGACTTACAACGAGTCTATACTATCAGAAATCAAACCAAATTGCAAGGAAAACTTTTAAAAATCTTCACTTTTTTATTTCTGGTAATTCAAAACCACACGGATTTTCTATAACACTTCCAAAAATATGTGATTTGTTCTTAAGTTTGTAAGCATATTTTTAGATTCCTGCACCATCTACATCTACAACAGATTCTTCTGCCTGTGCTGCCTTATTCACAGCAGATTCTACTTCCGGGTCAATCTTGTCTTCTGTATCATCTCCTTTAATAATAGAGACAACTTTATTCACAGCATCTGGGACCATATCAAGTACTTTGGTCACAGCATCCTGATCACGAATATTTACAAGCTTTGTCTGTCCATTATGAATAACTAAAATAGCACTTGGAGACATCTTACCTCCAATTCCGCCTCCGGCACTGCTTCCTTTTTCTTTATTAAAGGCTCCCGCTCCCATTCCAAAAGAAATGTCTACAAGTGGCAAAATAATCGTATCTCCAATAACCTGTGGCTCTCCCACGACAGTCTTAGAAGATAATACATGATCCATTCCACTAAATAAAGAATTCACTGTTGTATCAAAGTTTTGTTTATCCATTGTATGCCCTCCTGTTTTAACCTAAAATAATGTTTTTAATCATTGTTCTTACACTTTTTTCTTTTAATATGGAAACTACCAGAACAAGCATGTATCCTGGTCGAATTCTTCCCTTACCCTTACACTTTGCCTCAAACATCTTCCCTTCAAAATCTGGATACAAAGAAAAATATTCTCCATACTTCGGATAGAAGATAGCAGCTAAGCCCGTAACATAACCGGTATATTCCGGGTCACTAAGACCAAATGCAATACTTCCTTCAAGCTTTCTTGGAAGGACATGTTTAAAAAAACGGATAAGAATATCTTTCCCCAGTTCTAACCATTCCCGCCACGGTAACTTATCCAAGTTAGACTTTGTCTCTTTTAAACTTTTTATTCTGCCTTTCAATTTCTTGAAAGGAGGTTCTTTCTTTTGTTTCTTTTCTTTATTCTTTTTCTTGCCTTTACTATTTTTATTATCTCCAGAGTCTTTCTCTTTGCTTTCCGACACATCTACGGATTGCGCTTTAGAAAATGCATCTTCCGCTTCCTGTTTAGAAACTGTATCTATACTTCGACTTCTGCCTTCTACCGGCGCCTCTGTCGACATACTTTGTGGTATATCTGTTGATATATTTGACCGAAGAATATCTTCCTCCGGTTCTTTCTTCACAGCCAGTTCCTTCTCTGTCACCATAACCTGTGTATCTTTTACAGCTTCTTCTGGTTTCTTCTTGTTCGTTTTCCCTGATTTTTCTTCCTGTTGCTTTTCCCTGTCTTCTTTGTTTTTCTTACGTTCTTTTTTTGCCTTTTCCCTTTGGGCCTTCTTTTTTTGCCGTTCTTTCTGCCTTTCAAGAAATTCCGGCTGATTCCCAGCAATCTGATGTCCCAGTATACGTATCCGGTAATCAAAGACCTTCTCTATGTAACTGGTCTTAAAATAAAAAAGCCAGAACAGCCAGGTAATTTTTACCATAAATTTCGGTTCCGTTTGTTCCTCCTTTTCGAGTTCAAAAGAATACCGAATCGGAGTCAGCAGCACAAGTAAAACAAGTCCAATAAGTAACAGGAGCAGCATTCCAAGTATTTTTAATAGTAATAATAATACATGCAGCACATTTCTCCTCCTGTTTTAAAACTTCTCCAGATAATCATTCATCTCATAGATACAATCACTATTATATCCCATCTGCACAAGTTTTAACACAATTTCATAAGCCTCTTTTATAGAACCTGCAAGCCCCAAAAGTTTAAGATTATTATTCTGATAAAACTTTTGCCTCATCTCTCTTGAAGAAAGGATATACATGATCGTATCTTCCCCACAGGAAGTCGTAATACCATACCAGAGTCCTTTCTTCCATATAAAAGGATGACGAACCCCCCGTAATATGCCCTTCTCATCGTAGGAAATCGTTTCTCCGATTATGATGTGTTCTGATATTGTAAACAAAAGACCGCCTCCTAGTCATGATTTATTTGCAACTTATGTTATATCTTTATTCTATCCATCCCTTTTTTAGATTTATTTAAAGAATATAACTCTTTTAATATTGCTTTATTTTACATGCGTATGTGTAAATAAATGTTCATTGCAATATTCATAATTTCCATTGCATTTTGAGCAGTAACGGAATTCTAAATTCGGGTCATCTAATTCTGTCTTACCACAGACTGCACACTTATGACGATATGGTTTATTTGACGCCACAGATGATGCCTTCCTGTATGCTCTCTTTCTGTGAATCTCTTTTGGAGAAACCTTTTTATAATTCCTTGATGAGAAGTAAAACAGCAGAAAGTTTAGTAAACTTACTACTATCGCAATTCTCGAGCCAAGTCCTCCAACGACAAAATTATAAACTAAAAGTGCAACATCAAGCCACGCCATCCATTTTACCTTTACCGGAACAATTGCGTAAAGATATACTTTCATTTCCGGGAAGATTGTAGCATAAGCTAAAAACATGGATAAGTTTAAATAAAAGGTATCCATAAAAATCATCGTTGACGGATAAATGAAATATACAACAAATGATGCCACAATTGTCGCAAGAATTCCTGTCAGGATATACATATTAAAGCGGAAGGCTCCCCATACCTGTACCAGAGATTCTCCAATCGAATAATAAAACATCAGTACAAAAATAATAAAAATGAGATTTGCATTCGGTGGCACAATAAGGAAACCAAGCAGTCTCCAAATCTGCCCATGCAGTATCATATACGGGTTTAATGCAACATAATAATAGTAAGAACCCCTTGTTATAATATTAAGCACCGCTCCTATCGCATACAGTATAACGATATACAACGGCAGATTTCGTATCGCATATCTTCCAAGTTTACGTTCTAGCTTATCTAGCCAGTTCATGGCATCCTCCTTTAACTTTTTTATGTACTAATAAAAAATCCACTGCAAAAGCAAGTGCAGTAAAGAATCTAAGAGTACATTCTTAATAAAATAATTTTTGTTTATAAATGAACAGCCGGAAATTCCGGCTGTCTCATACTTATTCAATTATTTAAAATGTTTGTTCTTAGCAATGATTGCTCCGGCAATCAAAGTCAGTAATAGGGAGATTCCTACAATAATCCAGAATCCATATGGATTATTGGCAAATGGAATTCCTTCTACGTTCATACCAAGTGCACTCGTAACAATCGTTGGTACGGTAAGTACAATGGTGATAACGGATAAAAACTTCATCGCAATATTCAAGTTGTTTGATATAACGGAGGCAAAGGCATCCATCGTCCCACTTAAAATATCACTGTAAATCTTCGCCATCTCAATCGCCTGCTTGTTCTCAATAATAACATCCTCAAGCAACTCCTCATCATCTTCATAACGCGGAATGGAAGTGTTACGCATCAACTTCTCAAGAACAACCTCGTTACCTCGCAAAGAAGTTGTAAAATATACAAGACTCTTCTCAAGGTCGAGCATCTCAATCAACTCCTGATTTCTCTGAGAAATATGAAGCTTCTTCTCCACTTCATCACTTTTCTTGTCAATAATCTTCAAATACTGCAGAAACATTGTCGCATTGCGGTAAAGCATCTGGTAGATGAAACGAGTTCTCTTAAACGTATAAAAATCCCTCACTCTTCCATCCATAAATACGGTCAGTACCGGTGAGTCTACAAGACAGACGGTAAATATATATTTATCAGTAAAGATAATTCCAAACGGTATCGTATAGAAGTATTCTCTTCCCTTACGCTCTTCAATTGTTGGAATATCCAGGATAATTAATGTGTAATTTTCCTCCACCTGTATACGGGAACGTTCCTCCTCATCCAAGGGGCTTTTTAAATCGTCAACATCAATGTTGAACTGGTCTGCTGTGGTACTTAGTTCTTCTGCCGTAGGATTGGTAAGGGCTATCCAGCATCCTTCCTCTGCCACTGCAACTTTGCGAATCCCTGAATCGGTCGTTTTAAAAATTCTTATCATGAGACTTCCCTCTTTCAACAGTTTATCGTATCTCAGTCTGCATCTTCTCTATCTTGGCAAAACGAAAGAAAGAGTCCGTTTCGCGGACTCTTACATAACTGAAACCGTTTAAATTTATTATAAGAAATATCTAATACTTTGTCAAACGCATTTCTGTGATTTTTTTACTATTTTTTAACTGCTTTTCTTTTTTATTTATTCTTTTTTTGCAGGGATGAGCAGAATCGTCCCCGCCGGCACAGTAAGATTATACAAAATACGGTTTACCTTTGCTAATTCTTCAAAGGTCATTGAAACATTTTTCAGGATAATTTCTAATGTATCCCCTTCTTTTACTACATAAGGCCAAAAATCTACTTTCCCCTGTCCCCTGCAGTCTGGCACACAAATTTCTTCCCCTGGCTGCAAATTATATATATCTACAAAAGGATTTAAATCCAGCAAATCTCTCACCCGGCAGTGATACTGCTGTGCAATGGAATAAAGAGTATCTCCTATTTTTACTGCATATACCGGACCGGGACATTTTTTTCTGTCGCATATGTTTACATACACTTTTTCACTCATAAATGCTCTTCCTTTCTCTTCCTCAATTATAAAATATGACAGCCAAAGAAAAAGGTACATCATCCTTAAAAACTCTTTAAACCTCTTTATTTTTTTGTAAATATTTTCCTCTTGTTATATCTTTTTTTCGAAATTTGTTGTATTTTGCGTTCAACTCGTTTATAATGGTTTGGATATTGAGAAATTTATCTATATATAGTGATTCAGACTCATGTGACAGGCTATATGTTATAAGTAATGTATCGTCTGATAATGTTACAAATAAATTCTGAACATTATATTACCTTATTTTAATACACAACATTAACACACATTTTACTAAAGGAGATGATTGATTAATCATGAAGCACGCATTAGGTATTGATATTGGTTCTACTACCGTTAAGGTAACCGTAATCAATGAGAGTCATGATATCCTGTTTTCAGATTACAAACGACATTTTGCAAATATTAAAGGAACTTTACAGACATTATTATCTGAGGCAAGAGAAAAGCTTGGCAATCTCACAATTCATCCAACGGTAACTGGTTCCGGCGGAATGGCAATTTCAGAATATTTACATATTCCTTTCTGTCAGGAAGTAGTCTGCGTGGCGAATGCTTTACAGGACTATGAACCAAAAACAGACGTAGCAATCGAACTTGGCGGCGAAGACGCCAAGATTATTTATTTTAATAACGGAATTGAACAGCGTATGAACGGTGTATGTGCCGGTGGTACTGGTTCTTTCATCGACCAAATGGCAAGCCTTTTGCAGACAGATGCAACTGGACTTAACGAATATGCCCGTGATTATGATACCCTTTATCCAATCGCCGCTCGTTGTGGCGTTTTCGCAAAATCCGATATTCAACCATTAATTAATGAAGGTGCAACAAAGGAAAACCTTGCCGCTTCTATTTTCCAGGCTGTAGTAAACCAGACAATCAGTGGTCTTGCCTGCGGTAAGCCAATCAAGGGATATGTTGCTTTCTTAGGTGGACCTCTTCACTTTATGCCAGAATTAAAGAATGCATTTATCCGTACTTTAAATCTAGATGAAGAGCACATTATTGATCCACCGTATTCTCATCTTTTTGCAGCAAAAGGTGCGGCTTTAAACGCAAAGGAAGAATGTTCCTTTGCATTAGATGACCTCTTAAAAGAGTTTGAATCCGACATTCAGCTTGCTGTAGAAGTAGAACGTATGGAGCCTCTGTTTAAAGATGAAAAAGAATATGATGAATTTATCGAGGAACACAATCAGTTTAAAGTTAAAAAAGCAAACTTAGCTACCTATAGCGGCAAATGTTATCTCGGTATTGATGCCGGCTCTACAACAACAAAGCTTGCTTTAGTTGGCGAAGATGGTTCCCTCTTATACCGTTTCTACGATAACAATAACGGAAGCCCGTTAAATACAACAATCCGCGCCATGAAAGAATTAAAAGAGCTACTTCCTCCTAGTGCTAAGATTTCCGGTTCCTGTTCTACTGGTTATGGTGAGGCATTAATCAAGGCCGCTCTGCAACTTGACCACGGCGAAGTAGAGACAATGGCACATTACTATGCTGCCGCTTTCTTTGAGCCAGATGTAGACTGTATTTTAGATATCGGTGGACAGGATATGAAGTGTATCAAAATTCGTAACCATGCCGTTGATAACGTACTTTTAAATGAGGCCTGTTCTTCCGGATGTGGTTCCTTCATTGAGACTTTCGCAAAATCTTTAAATTATTCTGTAGCTGATTTTGCAAAAGTTGCACTGTTTGCCCCATCTCCAATCGACTTAGGTTCCCGTTGTACCGTATTTATGAACTCCAAAGTAAAGCAGGCACAAAAAGAAGGCGCAAGCGTTGGTGATATTTCTGCCGGTCTTGCTTACTCCGTTATCCGTAACGCTTTATTAAAGGTTATCAAATTAACTGACCCAAAACAGCTTGGTAAGAAAATCGTTGTTCAAGGTGGTACTTTCTATAATGATGCTGTACTTCGTAGTTTTGAGCGTATTTCCGGCTGTCACGCTGTTCGCCCTGATATTGCCGGTATCATGGGGGCTTTTGGCGCTGCTTTAATCGCAAGAGAACGTGAGGAAGAAACTGGAGATACACAGATGCTCTCCATTGATGAGATTATTAACTTAGAATACAGCACTTCCATGAGCCGCTGTCAGGGATGTAACAACCACTGTATCCTTACCATCAATAAGTTTAACAACGACCGCCAGTTCATTTCCGGTAACCGTTGTGAACGTGGCCTTGGCCTTGAAAAAAACCATGAACATGTACCAAACCTTTACGAATATAAATATAAACGAATTTTTGGATATAAAGCGCTAAAATCAGATGAAGCCAAACGTGGTGTCATCGGTATTCCACGAGTACTGAATATGTATGAGAACTATCCATTCTGGTACACATTCTTCACAAACCTTTCTTTCCGGGTATTGCTTTCTCCAAAGTCTTCCCGAAAGATTTACGAGCTTGGTATTGAGTCCATTCCAAGCGAATCCGAATGTTATCCTGCAAAGATTGCACACGGACATATTATGTGGCTGTTAAAGAAAGGCATTAATACCATTTTCTATCCTTGCGTTCCTTACGAGGAAGACCAGATGAAAGGTGCCAATAATCATTACAACTGCCCTATCGTAACTTCTTATGCAGAAAACATTAAAAATAATATGGAAGAACTCCGCAACCCAGACGTTCTTTTTATGAACCCATTCTTAGCACTTGACAATGCGGATGCCTTAAAAGTACGTCTTTATGACGAGTTATCCAAACATTTCGATGTGACAAAAGAAGAGATTGACCACGCTGTAGATGAAGCTTATAAAGAAGCCGCACAGGTAAGAAAAGATGTACAGGCAAAGGGAGAGGAAACTCTTGCCTACCTTGCTGAAACTGGAAAAATGGGTATCGTTCTCTGTGGTCGACCTTACCATATTGATCCAGAAATCAACCACGGTATTCCTGAACTGATTAACTCTTTTGGTATCGCCGTATTAAGTGAAGATTCTATCTGTCACTTAGGTCATGTAGAACGTCCATTAATCGTTTCTGACCAGTGGATGTATCATTCCCGTCTATACGCTGCTGCAAACTACGCAAAGAAAAACAAGCAGTTAGAAGTGATTCAGCTTAACTCTTTCGGTTGTGGTCTTGATGCAGTAACGACCGACCAGGTAAATGATATCATGACCAATTCCGGACGTATTTATACTGTCCTTAAGATTGACGAGGTAAACAACTTAGGAGCTGCCAGAATTCGTATCCGTTCTCTGATTGCTGCCGTAAAAATCAGAAACCGTAAGCACATTGAACCACATCCTGTTCCGGCAAATATCGAAAAAGTGGAATTTACAAAAGAAATGAAGAAGGACTACACCATTCTGATTCCTCAGATGTCCCCAATTCATTTCGACCTGCTCACCCCTGCATTCCGCCACTGCGGCTATAACGTAGAAATTTTACCAGAAATGGGTAAACAGGCAGTAGATACTGGATTAAAATATGTAAATAACGATGCCTGCTATCCATCTCTTATCGTTGTCGGCCAGATTATGACTGCCTTAACTTCTGGCAAATATGACCTGAACAAGACAGCAGTTATCATCTCCCAGACTGGTGGTGGTTGCCGTGCAACAAACTATATCGGATTTATCCGTCGTGCCTTAGCCAAAAACGGTTATGGCCAGATTCCAGTTATCAGCTTAAGTGTACAGGGAATCGAGAAAAATGAAGGTTTTAAATTCACTCCGGCACTTTTAGTTCGTGCCCTTCAGGGTGTTATTTACGGAGACTTATTTATGCGCGTTCTCTACCGTGTACGTCCATACGAAAAAGTAAAAGGTTCTGCAAATCATTTACATGAAGTATGGAAAAAGCGTTGTATTAAATCTCTTGAAAAAGCACGTTATGGAGAATTTAAGAAAAATATCCGTGGCATCATCCACGACTTTGACAGATTACCAATCACGAATGAGAAGAAACCTCGTGTCGGTATCGTTGGAGAAATCCTTGTAAAATTCCTTCCAGACGCAAACAACCATCTGGTAGAACTTTTAGAGGAAGAGGGAGCAGAGGCCGTTATGCCGGACTTATTAGACTTTATGTTCTACTCCTTCTACAACAGTAACTTTAAAGCAGAATACCTTGGAAAGTCTACAAAAGCTGCTAAGTTATGCAATATGGCAATTTCCGCACTGGAAGCTTATCGTGGTTTCCTTCGAAAAGAATTAGAGCGAAGCGAGCGTTTTACTGCACCACCCCACATTGAGGAACTTGCCGAGTACGCAAAACCAATCGTATCCCTTGGTAACCAGACTGGTGAGGGATGGTTCCTAACTGGTGAAATGGTTGAGCTTATTAAAGAGGGTGCGCCAAATATTGTTTGTACACAACCATTTGCCTGCCTGCCAAACCACGTTGTTGGTAAGGGAGTTATTAAGGAACTTCGCCGTAAGTATCCAGAATCAAATATCGTCGCAATCGATTATGATCCAGGAGCAAGTGAGGTAAACCAGGTCAATCGAATTAAGTTGATGCTGGCAACAGCGGAGAAGAAGTTGAAGGCTGATTTGTAGAAGCTAAACGGACGGAACACCTCTATTGATGGTATTATAACCGGATTGCCAGAAGAATTACTAAAAAAGAACCTCTAAAAAATTTATTGATTTTGTTCTATTGTGCTAAACGCTCTATTTTGCCCAATAAAATAGAAACTTCGGACAAAGCAGTCCGAAGTCTCTATAGTCAAAATTCTACAGCACAAATTCATAAAATTTAATAAATTTTTTAGAGGTTCTTTTTCTCATTTTTTGAGATAGGAAGAAAGTTGTGAATACTGAGTTCATCAACTTTGCCTGTAGCAAATCAGCGTTATATTCTAACCGAAACACCCTTCTCCTGAAGGTATCTTTTCAAATCCATGATTTCTAATTCTTTAAAGTGGAACAAAGAAGCCGCCAGGGCGGCATCTGCTTTTCCTTCATTGAATGCATCATAAAAATGTTCTTTTGTTCCAGCTCCGCCAGAGGCGATTACTGGTATAGAAACATTCTCTGATATTGTTCGGGTAAGTTCTAAATCGTAGCCTGCTTTTGTGCCATCGCAGTCCATACTTGTGAGCAGAATTTCCCCTGCTCCTAACTTTTCTACCCGCATTGCCCATTCTACAGCATCAATTCCCATATCAACTCTGCCGCCATTTTTAAAGATATTCCAACCACCATCTTCCCTTTTCTTTGCATCAATGGCAACAACAACACACTGACTTCCAAATTTATCTGCGGCCTCACTGATGAGTTCTGGACGCATAATCGCAGCAGAATTGACGGAAACTTTATCTGCTCCTTCACGAAGAATTGCTTTAAAGTCATCAACGGTACGGATTCCTCCACCAACAGTAAACGGAATAAATACTTTTTCTGCTACTTTTCGAACCATATCAACTACCGTATTTCTTGCATCAGAGGAAGCGGTAATATCAAGAAATACTAATTCATCGGCACCCGCTTTATCATAGGCTTCTGCTATGGCAACCGGATCTCCTGCATCAATCAGATTTACGAAATTTACCCCTTTTACTACCCTGCCATCATTGACATCCAGACAGGGAATAATTCTTTTTGTAAACATATATTTTTATCTCCTTTTTCGTATACGCTTTAAAATATATTAAAAAATTCCATATGCTGTGCACTCTACTTTATGACATACATTTTATAGAAAACTTTTTTAATACTCCTCTATGGCTTTATACTTCTATTTTCTTTCGCATTTCATAATTATATAATTCTTAATTCTATCACTCTATAAGTCCACAAAGTTTTTAAGAATCTTCAAACCAACTTCGCTGCTCTTTTCCGGATGGAATTGGCACGCAAATACATTATCATGCTCTACAGAAGCATGGATTAATGCGGAATATTCTGTTGTTGCAGTTACATCTTCTTCTCTTCCTGCTTTTAAATAATAGGAATGTACAAAATAAACATAAGAATCCTGTGGAATATCTTTAAATAATCTTGCTCCCTCCTTTATTTTGATAGAGTTCCATCCCATGTGAGGAATTTTAAGTCCCTCTTTATCCGGGATTCTCAAAACTTCTCCCGGTAAAATTCCAAGTCCTTTTACCCCAGGTGTCTCATCACTTTTTTCAAAAAGAAGCTGCAATCCAAGACAAATTCCAAGAAAAGGAATCTTCTTATCTACTACCTCATAAATAACTTTATCAAGTCCGTAAGCGCGAATTTTTTCCATCGCATCACCGAAAGCACCAACTCCTGGAAGAATAACTTTGTCACTATTTAAAATCTGTTCTCTGTCACGGGTAATCACTACTTCTTCACCAAGATGTAGTAGCGCCTTTTCTACACTCTTAATATTGCCGGCATCATAATCTATAATTGCAATCATCTTTACAACCTCCTGTTTCTCATTCTTTTTTATTCTAGTTGAAAAATTCAAATTTTGCAAGATTTATCTACAAAAAATTCATATGGACGATTAGAAGAATACAAACATTGGCTTGCAAAAGAAAAATAAATACAAAAGACCAAAACAAACTCCACATCCGTTAAAACACTTCTGTAGAGGCATTGCTTTGGTCTTTTACTTTTGTAGCTCAATTAATCAACAAATCAAAAATTATTCATACAATGGGAAGCTACCGGATTCTTCTCCGTTAAATACATAGTATACAGCGTTCTCTTCTGGTTTTAAGTATAAATCCATAGTCTTTAAATCTTTTACCTTACGGTCTTTGTTGCCTGCATCTACCCAGACTTTTTTTGCCCTTGCAATAACTTCTTTGCTTTCAATCTGATTTCCAGCAAATTCTACGTTATATGTTGATTTCATTTATGTATTCCCCTTTCCTAATGGAACTGTTATAATGTAATATTGTTACAAATATCATATAATAAATCGCTACAAAAATCAATAATGAAATTTTGATTTGTGAGGCAGTGAAACAGACGAACCCGCAGTAACAGAGTCATAGATATAAAGTATCTGCTCTCTTTGGGAGCGTCCGTTCTTGTCTGCGGTAAACTAAAATTTAAGACTTAATCTTCGCATCGAGGTCAAAATAGAAATCTACGCCATTCTCCTTATTCGATACACCAAAGTCCTTTCCATGCGCTTTCATCGTTGCCGCCACGATAGAAAGTCCGATTCCATTGCCTCCATATTCTCTCGTGCGTGCTTTATCCACTTTATAAAACTTAATCCATAGTTTATTAAGTTCTTCTTCGGGAATACATTTGCCATCATTATAGACGTGTATACGGAGATTATTGTCCATTCGTTCAAACCAGATACGAATCATACCATTCTCATAGACGTGATTCAATGCATTTGAAAGATAGTTACTGAACACCTCTTCTATCATCAGTTCATCTGCCCATACATAAACCGGTGCTTCCTCTTCAAAAATAACGGTATTGTTTTTCTTTTTGAAAAGAATCTGTGAAGAATTGATTTTATTCTGAATCATCTGGCATATATCAAAGCGCTGCATACTAAGCTGATTATTTCCAAACTCAATCTGATTAAGCGTGAGAAGTTTCTTCACCATCGCATTCATTTTTTTCGCTTCATCTGCGATAACTTCACAATAGAAATCTTTACTTTCTTCATCGTCTGTGATATTTTCTTTCAGACCTTCGGCATAACCTTGAATCAAAGCAATTGGAGTCTTTAATTCGTGACTGACATGGGAGAGAAATTCCTTTCGCATATCATCAATCTTTTCCTTTTTCTCGATGTCCTTCTTGAGTTCTATATTCGCTGCTTTTAAGTCTGCTATCGTTGATTCTAATTTCTCCGATAACTGATTCATTGAATTCCCCAATTCTCCAAGCTCATCATCTTGTGCGACAATAACCTTTGCATCAAAATCAAGATTTGCCATACGGTTTGCTACTGCTGCCATATTTTTAATCGGCTTTGTAAAGCTGGATGAAAAAATAAAGATAATCAAACCTCCAAGTATGATACCTATCATTCCGATATACGCCATAAAACGACTACTGATATCTGCACTCGCCTTTATTCCTTCAATTGATACTCTCATCGCAATCAGATAATCATTATCTGTAAATCCAAATAAATAAATGCCGTTTTGTCCACTCGCCTGATCTTTTAATTGGGTAACAAAGTATCCCTTATTTATCAGTGTAGAAAGATTGTTCTCTGTATTATTGTCCCACGGAAAAATACTCTTCTCACTATTACTCTTAAAGTTTCCTTTATTATTACCAAGTATGACCTGACTTCGAATCTGATCTAAATAGCCGAGAATCTCCTCATAGGTCTTACTTCCATCTATCAAGTTACTGAATATTACATTCTGGCTGTAATAATAATTACTCGACTGTGCAATCATCATCTTGATGTTTGTCTTATTGGATATCTGTTCCATTTCTTCATCTAAGGTATCCTGATCTTCTTCGTTTTTTAAAATATTCTTTACTTTATCAAACGTCTCTACTATTGATGTCTTTTCTGAAGATACATAATATTTTTCTGAAAACGTATTATTCAGGAGCCATGTAAATACAATCACCCACCCGACAATTAAAATTAAGATGGATGTCATCTTAAATCGTATTGAATTTCTCATGTATCACTCCTAATTAATCTACTTCGAATTTATAACCCATTCCCCAAATTGTTTTAATATACTCCCCTTTTTCTCCTAACTTGCTACGGAGCTTTTTAACGTGCGTGTCAATCGTTCTCGCATCTCCAAAATAATCATAGTTCCATACATTATTAAGAATCTTCTCTCTCGATAATGCTACGCCCTGATTTACTACAAAGTAATTCAGAAGTTCAAATTCTTTGAAACTTAACGTAACCTCTTTTCCGTCAATTCTTACTTCGTGTGCCGCAATATCAAGCTCAATACCTCCTGCTTTAAGCACTTCTCCGGCAGAAAGATTATTACTTCTTCTTAAAATTGCTTCTACTCTGGCTACAAGAATCTTTGGACTAAAAGGTTTGGAAATATATTCATCTACTCCAAGATCAAAACCATTCAGTTCATCATTCTCCTCACCTTTTGCAGTCAACATAATAATCGGAACCTGTGAATACTGACGAATTTCTTTTACAACATCAAATCCATTAATCTTTGGCATCATAACGTCACAGATAATCAAGCTGATACTTTTATCCTTAAAGAAAATGTCTAACGCTTCTTCACCGTCTGCTGCTTCCACAACTTCAAATTCCTTCTTCTTAAGGAAATCCTTTACCAGTTTTCTCATTCTACTTTCGTCATCTACGACCATAATTTTTAATTTATCCATGAAAAGGCCTCCCTCTTTCCTGCTTATTTTTCTTTTCTTCTATATCATACACTAATTTTCTGAAAAATCTATGAAAAAATTTCAGAAAAATTATGAACAAAATAAAAAAGTAAATCTATTTTTTTCTTATTTTTAAACCTTTTTCCAAAATACAATCAAAAACAAAAAAGAAATCTATCCTCGACTTGATATTGTTTGAAAGAAGATATTCTTTACATCCCTTCCCTTATTTCAACACTTCTTATGATAGATTTCTCTTTTTCACTTTTTATTTCGATTTATTACAACTCTATACCATTCCTGTAAAGTGTATTTAAAAAATACTTTTTACAAATACCTTTCAGGACATATCTGAAATACTCCCCAGATTATTAAAGATAATCTTACTTAATGTTTTCCTACTTTTCGGAACAGATTAATAATCGCCAAAAAAATCTGTCTGACAACCGCAAAGACCGCAAACATTAGTAAAAATCCTGCAAGTCCAAATACAATATCTGTGAAGTCCATCGTGCCAGTACCAGAAATCTTCTGACCAATTTCAATAGCAAAGGTAATAACTACAATTACTGTAAATACATAGATAAAAGAAATCGTAAGGATGTGATTCTCACTTAATAACTTGAACAATGGATAAATGAGCATTAAAATAAGCATTCCCAAGATTCCGATTACAAGAAAATGTAACTGCTTGTCCGTAAAATTTTTCTCGTAAGCATCATTTAACGATAAAATATAATTATGTATTTTAGCTATAAAAATAACCATTTCTTCTAACATTCGTTCCATATATGTTCCTCCTTATAAATGACCAACTATTGTTTTTGTTAAAACTTCAAACAGGTGTATAGTATATCCAAAAATATCTGTGCATCTATCTGAATCAAAAAACAAAAAGCAGGTCGAAACCTGCTTTTACTATAATACACTTTGCTTATAGGGTCAAATACTGTCTTTATAGATATTTTCATAATGGCAAAAATTTATTCATAAAATCTTATTTACCATCCTCACTCTATATATTTTCGTCTATTTGTCCCATTTTGTAAGATTATATGTACGGATTACTCTGCACAAGTCATTCACATAAGAACCAGATGTTGCATAACCGCCCTTTTTTATAATCCGAAGCTGTTTTTTATAACTTTTTGTCTTTGTAATTCCTGCATATCTCTTTCTACTTCCGTTCTTTGCCCCTAACAGGTATGCAGAATGATCTTCAATTGAATCTTCTGCACAGGAATATTTACGAAACTTTGCTGTGATAGTATATCTTCCTTTGCTTCCGTATTCGTAAGTTCGCTTTGCATAGTAGTTTACGCCATCCCATGAAGAACCAGACCAATTGTTACCAGATAAACTAACTTTCATTCCAAAAAGGTTGTTTCCATTCTCTGCTAATGTAGATTGTCCCCAACCGCTTTCTAAAATCGCCTGTGCCATTGTTACAGAAGCAAGAATTCCAGTACGTTTATAGTTCGCTTTGGCAAGCGGTCCCATTTTGCTAATAAAGCTCGCTTTTGCCACATTACTTACCTGCGTTGCAGAACTTTCAATTCCTCTGCGCACTCCAAGAGTTACAAGTTTTGCACTGCTACTATATGCATATTTTAAACCTAAAAAAGAGGCTGCCTGCTTTGCAGGAACAAGAAGATCTCTTATATTGCTCTTTTTATATGTAACAAAGTATGGGGCTACCTTTAAAGTCATCTTCTTTCCATTTACCTTTGCATATTTCTTATTCGCATAAAAGATAACTTTACGTTTTCCATGTTTTACAGTAACAGTATTTCCATTTGCCATGTATGAAGCATGAATTCCATTATCAGCAAAAAGTGTCTTACATGGTACATAAATATCAGAACCAATCTTGATGGATGGTGCTGCAGAATTATTTGCCATCGTTACAGCTGCTCCGCTATATTTGACATTAATAATGGTTCCTTTTAAGTTTGTAGACTTTCCAGCCTTAATGACTGGAACGTTTGCGGCAGATACTGGTTTACTTAAGATAAATAGTCCACACAGCATCAAAAATGTAAGTAATGTCTTTTTATGTTTCAATTGTAAACTCCTCCCGTAATAAATGTTGAGTAAATATATATTATTTATTAACAACTTGTTACAAAAGACATTATACAATGAAAATGTGTACAAAATACGACTTCTTTATTTTTTCTATTTCCAATGAATAACATAGAAGACAACTATCATTAATCGTATTCCACCATTAAATCTGCTCTAAAGCCTGTGCAAGGTCTGCAATCAAGTCTTCTGCGTTCTCCAAACCACAGGAATAACGGATTAAGTCTGGCTTTACACCACAAGCCTCTAATTCCTCATCATTCATCTGACGGTGTGTTGCGCTTGCTGGATGGAGGCAGCATGTTCTTGCATCAGCAACATGTGTTTCAATCGCTGCAATCTTTAAATGCTTCATAAAGTTCTCGGCTGCTTTTCTTCCACCTTTTACCCCAAAGCTTACAACACCACAAGAACCATTTGGCAGATATTTTTCTGCTAATGCGTGATATTTATCTCCCTCAAGGCCACAGTAATTTACATAAGTTACTTTTTCATGCTGCTGCAAAAACTGTGCCACTGCCAGTCCATTCTCGCAGTGACGTTTCACACGCACTTCAAGACTTTCCAAACCAAGATTTAAAATAAATGCATTCTGTGGAGACTGCATAGAACCAAAATCTCTCATAAGCTGTGCAGTTGCCTTGGTAATATATGCGCCGCCAATGCCAAAACGTTCTGTATAAACTACACCATGATAACTATCATCTGGTGTGCAGAGTCCTGGATATTTATCTGGATATTTTGTCCAATCAAAGTTTCCACTGTCTACAATACAACCACCTAATCCTGCACCATGTCCATCCATATATTTTGTAGTAGAATGTGTAATGATGTCTGCTCCCCACTCAAATGGACGGCAGTTTATTGGAGTTGCAAATGTATTATCTATGATTAACGGAACACCGTGAGCGTGTGCTGCTTTTGCAAACTTCTCAATATCTAATACCGTAAGTGCTGGATTGGCGATTGTCTCACCAAAAACAGCTTTTGTATTTGGCTGGAATGCTGCATTTAACTCTTCTTCTGTGCAGTCTGGGGAAACGAAAGTAAAATCAATTCCCATTCGTTTCATTGTTACAGCAAAAAGATTATAGGTTCCACCATAAATAGAAGAAGATGACACGATATGGTCACCGCAGGAAGCGATATTAAATACCGCATAAAAAGAAGCTGCCTGACCAGAAGAAGTAAGCATTGCTGCACTTCCTCCCTCTAATTCACAAATCTTTCTTGCCACGATATCATTCGTTGGATTCTGTAATCTCGAATAAAAATATCCTTCCTCCTCTAAATCAAACAAACGTCCCATTGTCTCGCTTGTCTCATACTTAAATGTTGTACTTTGTACGATTGGAATCTGTCTTGGCTCCCCATTGCCTGGTGCATAACCTCCCTGCACACATTTTGTTCCTAATAAATACTCTTTCATTTGTTTCTCCTCCATAAAATATTATTTTAACTATTCAGTATCATAAAGAAAGTATTTCCCTTATTAAACTCTGAATTAGTTATTATCTTTTAATTATCCCTATATCCATCCATAATCGATAATTTAAGATTATTCAACACCTGTGAAACAGGTACTGACTTTGCCACATCATAATAAACAAAAAAGTCCTGCGTTCCTCGTCCGACTCTATAAACTCTCTGATATACGGGATAAAATATTACATCGTTATATTTTTCCATCTGTTCTTTATAAAACAGGTCATGTTCCCTATGTTCCTCATCACCATAGATAGTAAATGCATGTGGGAACTCTTTCTGAAATGTTTCTAGCTCTTCCTGCATTTCCTTCTGTTTAAGAACCTTTGCATAGTTATATAAAAGGAATAGCTTAGATACTGGCTTGTACACCTTACCATCCTGTGTCATAATTGACTTGGGTGCCTTACCGTCATACTGAAAATTCTCAGTTCCAATCTTTCTTAACTGCTCCATTCCTTCTTCTATCTTTCCCGCTAAAAGAAGGATCACTGACTGATATGCCCGGCAGATATTTATGTATGGGATATCATGTGGCAAATGATACAGACATTTTTCAATTAACTGCCCATTCCAATGGATATATTCTTCCATAAGCCCTTCTTTATCTTCAATTCCACATTCTTCCACAATATATGGAAATAGAAAATGAAGCATTTTCTCATACATCACCGCATCCCGGTCATCATAATGAATCCGGCGGATATAAGTGTCATACTGCTCGCAGTTAAATGTTTTTTCGTTTAAAAATTCCATCTCTAAAAGTCTCCCTCACAGGCGTAGCTTCCAAGAATCTTTAAATATGCTGTCTCCTGAGAAAGCTGGTATAATAATGCACGGATTTCTTTTGTATCAATATTGGCACTCATTTCTACGAAGAACTTATAATTCCAGCTATTCTCCTTCCAAAATGGGCGTGAATGAATCTCTGTAAGATTCACACCATAATCAGAAATCATGGATAAAATGCTGCTGATACTGCCGCTGTGGTTTGGGCATTCAAACATCACTTTTACTCGATTATGAGACGGAAGAACAACCAGCTTATCTGTAAATGTCACTACTTTACGGCGCACTCCGCCTTCTTCCTGTACCTTACAATGCGTGATATATAATTTTTTTTCTGCAAGCAGATTGTGAAGTTCATCAGAAACACCAATTCCTACTTCCTCAATAATACCGATTCCCGCATCTGCTTTACCTTCTTTGATATAATTTCCAACCTCCTCATAAGAAGACACGGTAATTACCTTATCTTTTGAAAAATGTTCACAAATATATAATTCTTCTTTTACCATTGCTGGTTTTAAAATAACTGCCGGCATCTTACTATATTCAAATGGGAAGCACTGACGAAGCTCTAACGTTCTTCCATACTGATACTTACGGCTTACTTCCATAATTCTCTTGATAAGAGCGGTATATTCTCTTACCAATTCTGGCTTCATTCCTTCCGTCTGCTTTTTAATAATAATCTCTTCTCTGTCTGGTTTATAAATCTTATCTTCTGTTTCTGCCTTAATGCAGGCAACCTGGTCTGCCAATGTCATACGCTCCACAAAAAGCTTGCGAATCTCTGCATCTACACGGTCAATATTTTTCCTTACATCTGATAAATCCATATGTATTCTGTCCCTTCTTTTATTTTAAACATTCTGTAAAATTATAACAATTATTCTGAATCTGTTTACAAAACTACATTTTCGATATCTTTTTTGCATATACTTACTTTGCCATGTAAATTTCCAGAATAAATTTTCAAAAATATCTCTGCCTCTAGATAATTACATATTATAAAAAACAGAGAACCAGTTTTTAACCAGTTCCCTGTTAGTATATCATAATTATTCGTTTTTGGTTATATGTAATTATGCACTCTTCTTAGAAGATAGAAACCATCCGCCAGAATTCCATGTATTAAAATGCTTTCATATCCTATTGATATTAAAAGTCTTACGCATTAAGAAACAATAATATCCTGTGAGTTTCCGTCTAATTCATTCTAAAAAGTGTCTCCAACGCCTTTTCTTTAATAATCAGCTTCGAATGTTCTGACAGATAATATCCATCCAGTCTCTGATTCGAACATTCTGCACCGTATTCTTCTGCGGTTATCATGAATGTAATAATCTGAGAATTATCCATCTCTATTGGAAACTCCACCAATAAAATATACTTCTCTGCTTCCTTATAAAGACTTGATGGAATAAAATAATCTTTATTCAAAAGAGAACAAAAGTCCATCAGATTATGAAAGTTCTCAAATATAAGCTTCTGTGCAGGAATATGCGGTCTTACATCCGGCTTTTTTTCTTCCTTACCTGTCATTGAGGAACCAGATTGTTTCGTCGGTGCTGATTGCTGGAAAGATACTTCTTGCGATGTATCCTGCCTATTTTTTGCTGCTTCTTCAGCAGTCTTTTCACTGGCACTGGTATTCCCCATGCATACATCATGAAGGTCTCTTGCTAAGGATTCAAACTCCCGCTCCTTCTCCTCTCCTGTCAGAGAGTAGATACTATCAATCCTATCATCAGAAATTCGTTCTTTTAACGCAGTCGTCATCTTCTTAATCTGGTCTAAGTCCCTGTCAATCGCAATATCCTGAAATGTACAGCTAATCGTAATCAAAAACTGTTCTGATGGAAGTGATCTTGCAATATAGTTCTGCACTCCATTCTCCGTATTCCACTCAATATAATTCTTAGAATCCGCAATAACAGCATTTAAAAATTCTTCCATCTGCTCATTATCTTCACTAAGCTCTTTTAAATCAAAGCCCATCTGCCCTATCTCTTCCTTATTAATAAGGCATCGTATGGTCTCATCATCTATTTTCCAAAAAAACATATTATCCCTTCTTTCAAGGCCATTTGTTCTGCCTAATTTTATTATACAGATATTATTAGCCATGTCAAGGGTTGAGTGCCAAGTTCTAGAATATAATACTCTGTCTGATATCTCCACCCATATTCTTAAAATCACTGTTTGAAAATTCGATTTTCTGTGGTGTTACTTTTATCAAATTCATTGCTCTCGGCAATTTTTTTAAGGCTTCTACTTCAAAAATATCTCCTACTGCGTACTCTGAGGAGTATTCGTCATTTTTCTTTATGATTTTTACCTGCATGATTTGACCTCTTTTCTTATTCATTTTCCTTAATGCATTTATAAAGTTCTTCTGCCAGTTTTTTATGTGCCTCCGGCATCAAATGAAGAGAATCCACTTTCGATGATTCTATCACTTTTGCCGCATCAAAGAAAATGCAATCATATTTTTTAGCGATTTTTTCATAGAAAGCTGAAAGTTCCTTTGAACGTTCAATCGCATCCTCATCAAATGACCGGGCAAATTCTGAAGTTGCAATATCCGCTCCAATCTCTGGAGGCGATACTAGAATTACTTTCGATATGAAACCTTGTTTTTCTTTCGTAAACTCTTTTATAGTACTTACTAATTGCTCTGCTCCATCTGCAATCTCTTTTGCCGATGCATGAAACATTCTTTTTAAATCATTACTTCCGAGCATCATGATTACAAAATCAATCGGCTTATGCGTATTTAGACAAGGCTTTAAATAGCCAAGTCCTGCTTTCCACGGTTCGGCAATGTCTTCAAAAACTGTTGTCCTTCCATTACAGCCTTCTTCTATGACTGCATAATCTTCACCAAGCAACTTTTGTAATACACCCGTCCAACGTATATCTTTTGGATAACGTAAACCATTTACTGGATTATAACCATAGGTGTTTGAATCTCCGTAGCATAAAATTGTTGTCATTTTAGCACCTCTACTTTGCAACTGTGTTTTTTATTCTGTTTATTATAGCCTATTCCCACTGCCAGAATTCGTCCAGTAATTCGAAATCTGATTATCAGATAAAGCACATACTATATATATTCTTTCTCTTGCTGCTGTATAGTATCCATCGTACCATTCTCTTAGTTCTTCTCTTGTAATACAGGGTTTTCTCGTATATTTTTTATATCGGTCATATATTTAAAAACAGCCCCACTTTAACATCCCCTTTCGATTCTATCTCAAATTATAGTTTACCTTCTCTATCAAGCAAGTATGCTTTTTTGTTTTTTTATCATAATTAATTCCTGCCAGAATTAAATTGCCCTGATATTCTGATAGAGCCTCTATATATTTTTTCTCTTTTATTTGTGAAATTGCACCTGATGCACTCTTATCCCACTTTAATTCAATAACTACTGCTGGTTTATCCATATGAATCTTTCGTGGAATTAGGCAAATATCCGCAAAGCCTTTTCCCGTTGGCAGTTCCCGTACTATCGTATAGTATTCTCTTGCAAAATAAAACGCCAATGAAATCGTACAGCTCAATGAATTTTCATCATTATATTGAAGAATAGAAATTTCTTCATGCGCCTTGTCTACTCCTGCTGCTACTTTACCTGCGTCTAAATTCCATAAAGCCTCTAACAATCTCCTTGAATTATTTATAGAGGAAATTACCTCTTTCCAATCCATCGTACTAATTGCATTAATATACTCTTTCGCCACCTCTTTATTCGGAATTCTAACAGATTCTTTTTCCACGTCATAAGTAAGATATCCCAAATGCACAAGCAATGTCAAAATATCATCTCTTGTTGCAAATGTCGTCATATCATTATGAAATGTACCTATATTAATTCTTACGCTATTACCCGCGAGCATCTCAACAATAGCATCTTTTAAGCCATCCATATTCATCTGAATATATACCTTAAGCGCCTCATAGGTTTCCGTCTGATTCCAGTAGTTTCCAAATCTGTGACGTAACATTGCTTCCACGACTGACTTTGGATTGTAAATAGAATATAAAATGTCTTCCTGTTTGTTATGGCTATAGAGACCGTATCCGTTATACCACGCCTTTGTTTCCTCTATACTCATTCCATATTCTACGCAAAGACTTTCTACTTCTTTTTCTGTGAATCCAAAATATTCTGCCATATTTCCGGGGTCTGTCATTGAATATTCCATAAACATATTTAGTGCAGAATGCGTTCCGTACTTTTTAACCGGAAGAATTCCTGTCATATAAGCAAGAGCAATATATGCTTTATCCTTTAACCATACCCTTAAAAAATCTAAATATTTTCTCTGTGCCTCCTCATCCTGTTTATATTCACGAAACAGACAATCCCACTCATCAATTAAAATAATAAATGACTGCCCTGTATAAGAGAAAATATCCTGCATGGCAAATATCAGATTATCACTATCTACATATTCTGGATATTTATATTTTAATTCTTTAAGTAGCCTTTTTTGAAGCACTTTAAGCATCTCATCTGCATTCTGTGTCATGCTTAAAAATTCCTGCATATTTATCTTAAAAACATTATATTTATTTAAATGTGTAGAGAATGTCTCAGAGTGACTAATCTCTAATCCATCAAATAATGCCGCTGAATCATTATCTTTTCCGTAATACGCCGCAAGCATATCCGCCGCCATTGATTTGCCAAATCTTCGCGGACGGCTGATACACATATATTTTTGTTTTGTTCTAAGAGCTGCATTTGTTCTCTCAATAAGCATTGTCTTATCTATATATATTTCTGAATTTATACTTTCCTGAAATTCTATTGTCCCTGGATTCAAATAAATTCCCATAATTGCACCTCTTTTCTTAAAACTATGTTATATTTAATATTATACTTACTTTAGAAAAGTATCGCAACAAAAGATATTTAAAAGCTCTCGTAAAAAACGAGTCTTCAACCAATCATTCATTTGAAAAGATTTAAAATGACTAGCCTGTGTTTGAAAAATGCATATAGCAGTAACATAATGGAGGAATAGAGACATGGATCAACAAACAATAAACGCAATCAATGCTCTTGGAAATTTCTGTGGAAAAAGAGACATAGAAGAACTTACCCCTTCTGCTCTTACAAAAAAATATAACATTCCACAGGCAGACATCTTTGTCCTGTTCGGCGGTAGTATTATCTGCGGTGGAGACGTACTTGCCGAAGCGATTCAGAATAAAATTGCAAAACATTACATTATCGTAGGAGGTGCAGGACACACCACACAGACCCTACGCGAAAAAGTCCATACGGAATACCCTTCCATCATAACAGAAGGCTTAACCGAAGCAGAAATTTTTAATCAATATTTAAAAGAAAATTATGCCGAATACGTAAGAGAGGCAAATCCTGAATATGCAGGTTAAATTCTAATTTGTGTGGCTGGACAGACGCCGCTAAGGAAAATATGTAGTCGGATTGCCAGAAGTAGTATTGAACAGAGAGACGAAACAATATCTCCTTTTGAGCTGCTGTAGATGGTCTTCTATCGGATTGCTCAAAAAAACTGGAAAAGAGGGATTTATTCTAAGGTTGTATTTTGTGACTTTGTGCTGTGGAGTTTTGACTGTAACCTTGCGAGCTCGTTTTTGAGCAAGGTTGTTCTATCAGGCAAAACGGAGCGTTTAGCACAACGGAACAAAATCAACCTTAGAATAAATCCCTCTTTTAGAAGCTATCGATGTAATCCGACCACAAACTCCTTCACAGCAGCGTCTGTTTAGCTCGACAAATCAGAATCTATAATTCCGCTACAAATTCCCTCAACTTCTGTTTTGCTTTCGGAGTCAGATTCTTCGGAACCTGCACCTCTATCGTAGTATACTGATCACCATGTACAGAAGAATTCTTCATAGAGACAATGCCCTTTCCACGAAGTCTTAACTTACTGCCGGATTGTGTTCCCGGTTTAATGCTACAACGGACATTGCCATAAATGGTCGGTACTGTGACATCTCCGCCAAGAACAGCCGTGATAAATGGAATAGACACGGTATTGGAAATGTCCTGTCCTTCTCTCTTAAAGCCTGATTTTTCTGAAACGGTTACTTTTAGGAATAAATCGCCCGCGGCTCCACCATTATAGCCAGGAGAACCTTTTCCCTTCAGACGGATACTTTGTCCGGTCTCTATTCCTGCTGGAATGTTGACTTCTAATGCCTGTACTTTTCCATTTTCATCTTTTAAATGAATGGTTTCTTTTTTACCAAAGACCGCCGCATCAAAACTTACCTGGATGTCTGCATGAACATCGTTTCCTTTTGTCTGATAGGATTGACGATTTCCAAATCCTCCACTTTGTCGGAAATTGCCGTTAAATCCATTGTTAAAGTTTCCGTTTTTGCCGAAGCCGTTTTGGAAACCAGATTTTTTAAAGCCGCTGCCAAAAAAGTTTTCAAAGATATCGCCCATATCACCACCTTCAAAATGGAATTCCTGATAACCATTCCCATTATTTGAACGATATGTGCCTCCACGGAAACCTCCGCTTCCTCCAAAACCGCCAAAGCCTCCAGCATTACTATAGGCACCAGACTGTGCACCGGTTCCATCAAAAGCAGCATGACCAAACTGGTCATAAAGTTTCCTTTTTTCCGAGTCGCTTAAAATCTCGTAGGCTTCCGTAATTTCTTTAAACTTTGCTTCCGCATTCGTATCCCCAGGATTGATATCTGGGTGATATTTCTTTGCTAATTTACGATATGCTTTCTTTATTGCTTTATCATCTGCATTTCTATTTATTCCAAGAACTTCATAATAATCCGTTTTTGTTACCATAATCTTCACCCTCTCGTTGTGAATTCTATTTGTTCTATTTGAACTATAACACTATGTATTCTTATTGTCAACTCTGTTTTTCACAAAATATCCCCTTCTTCAATAAACATATTTGTCCTTTTTATTCAAATATTTATAATAAAATTATATATAAAACAAAGAATTTTTTCCTTATGCGTAAATGCTAAGAAAGTCTCCTTTATTGACTTTATCTCACATTTCCATTATACTGAGATAGTTAGTAAAACTACAAAAGAAAGGAAAGGTATAATGAAAAAAATCACATCACTGTTATTATCACTTATGTTATCTGTCACTATTTTAATGGGTAGTATCCCAATGACTGCATCTGCTGCTACTACTCCTCAAAATGGATGGATTCAGAATGCAAATAAAACTATATCCTATTACAAAAATGGTAAAAAAGTGACAGGTTGGAGAACATTAAAAAGCTACTCTGACAACAAAACATATAAGTTTTATTTTAACAGCAATGGACAGTTAGTCACAGACTTATTTAAACTTAATTACAAAAAATGGATAAAAAAAGATATTACAATTGTCGTTAATACAAAAACACACAATGTAACTCTTTATGCAAAAGACCCTAAAACAAAGAAATACAATATTCCATTAAAGACAATGGTTTGTTCTACTTCCCGTAATCCTAAGGGTACAAAGGCAGGAAAGGGTTGCCGTCTTGAGAAGACTTCTGCTGTAAGATGGTTTATTTATAAGAAGAGCCGCCCATATCATTACTATCAGTGGGGTGTAAAGACAAAACACGGTAACTTCTATTTCCATTCTGCTCGTTATACTACTACAAATAACAGAAAGTTAGAAGTTGGTTTGTATAACAATATGGGAACAGACCAGACAACAACCAGCGTACGTCTTCAGGCTGTTAATGCAAAGCTTATCTATGATATTGCTACAAAGACAAACAAAAAGAAACGTGTATGGGTTAAAGTAATCAGAAAAAATAATGAAAAAGGTCCTTTTGGTGTTTATACTTTAGCTGGAGTTAACGGTAAGATTAAAAATAAGAAAAAAAGATATGACCCTACAGATCCATTAATTAAAGCAAATAAAAAGCTTTATACCTATGCTAGGAGCATTTTAAACAGTATTAAATAAGCCTGTTTTACTGACTTTTTTTGCTGTAAGCTATTTACATAAAAAAGAGAGAATACCAAAGAAAAGCTTATTATTTTTTTGCGTTCTCTCTTTTTATATGCAGATAACTTTTTCTTTGCAGATGGGTTCCATCTTACTTTCTCATTTACAAATATATAATAAATATCCTGCGTAAATAATAAAAACTACTATTCCATCTCTTCGTTTAATTTTCTTTCGCACTAACATAGGAAGTAATGCACAAACAGATATAATGATACATAACGGCATATCTATTTTTGCCATTTGCATCGAAACTGGAAGCCTTTCTCCACTGAGCAACGTACAGATTGGAAGAATAAATGCAGAATCTATCATATTTGCTCCTACGATATTTCCTACTGATAAAGAAGATTCTTTTTTTATGATTGCTGTAATGGTGGTTACAAGTTCCGGTAATGAGGTTCCCATAGCAACAATTGTTACAGAAATAATATCTTCACTTATATGTAATTTCTGTGCTATCTCACAGGCAGACCGCACCAAAAGTTCTGAACCTGACACAATACAGATTGCGCCTATGCAAAACCAGCAAAATATTTTCCATATCGCGATAGGGTTTTGTATTTTTTTATTACTTCTTTTATTTATTTCTTTGTCTGTTTTATTTTTCGCTCTACTTTGAAAGTTCTTTTTCACACGAAATGCATTTTTCACATTTTCTGTAAGAAATAAAATTCCAGCTATTAATAATAAAAAGCAGTCCGATTTATCAAATACATTATCTCTAAAGCTAAGAAGTAGCATCAATAACGTTCCTAGATATAGCACTGTTTTTAAAAAATAGTCTTCTCTCTGAATTGCCACTGGTAAAAAAAATAAACTGAATGCCAGAATAATTCCAGTATTTGCAGAAACAGAACCAACAGCATTCCCCATTGCCATAACAGAATGCCCTCTTAATGCCGCAGCCACTGAAACTATAATTTCCGGCATAGTTGTAGCAAAACTTACAATAGTAGCCCCTATTACATATTTAGGAATACCCAATGCTTCTGATAACTTAGATGCCGCATCTACAAACCAGTCTCCACCCTTACATATAAGAAATAATCCAATAAAAAAAGACACATAAATCATATAAACCCCTCCTGCCTATATCATTTTAATATGTCCCTTTTTATTATTTATACCTGATATTTTATTATCTATAGATTTGTTAAATTACCAAAAAATTTGTAATCCCTCTCAGCGTGTTTAAAAATTCATTCCAATAGTCCTGCTTTAATCCTGCAGATATTTTATCTCTTTTCCTGCTTCTTTTGGCTCTTTTAAGATCTCTATCTCTTTACGAATAGCATCCATCTTTAAGTCAAGTGCTGCACTCTCATCCGCACACTGCTTTAAATCTTGCGTAAGCTGATCAGAAACAATATCCTTTTTATATTTTAACTTATGTTCAAGGCTTGCCCAAAAATCCATTGCGATTGTACGAAGCTGTACTTCTACCTTCATCATTTTCTTTTTATGTTCTAAAAAGATAGGTACTTCTACAATCAAGTGCAGACTGCGATATCCATTGTCCTTCGGATTCTCTATATAATCTTTGCGCTGAACTAATGTAACATCATCCTGTTCTAAAAGGCAATCTGCAAGAAAATAAATATCTTCTCTAAAAGAACATATAATACGGATTCCTGCAATATCTGAAAGATTTTCCTCGATACTTTGCGTTGAAAACGGTAGATTTTTTCGATTTAATTTCTCTGTTATACTTTCAAGACTTTTTACCCTTGTTTTGATTGATTCTATTGGATTTCTATTATGTGCAAGAGAAAACTGTTCATTTAACACACGAAACTTTGTTTCAACTTCCATAAGAGCGCACTGATAATATGCCATCAGCTCTTTATATGGTTTTTGTTCTCTTTGAAGCATCTCATGTATCTCTTTGGTAGATAATTCCCGGAACATCCTCTCTCTAAGTCTCTCCCCAATTGGTGACCGCATTAAATCATCTAATGCTCCAAAAATTCTCTTTCTTTGTTCCATTTTTCTTCAATCCTTTCATCTCGTATTTCCACGACAAGTAGAATATCTTGTCTAATTTTACCATAAAACGTCAATTATCTCAATTGCTTTTCTATATCTTATAAACTACTTTCCTGTACAATTTTCCAGATATGTTTGTTTGCAAACTCAGTATTTTATGCTATAATATCCCAAGTTGTAACATTATTTTAACATTCGTAAAATATTTGTAACTTTTTATAATAAAATCTATAATTAAAAATTACCTAAATTATTTTACAACAAGACAAAATGTACCCTCGGAATCTTTTTGTGCTTGATTTTGTGAGAAGATTTTTTATCAGTTGTGCCCAAATTTTTGAGGCTTACGTGATGCGTACGTTGATGAAATTCGGGTGCGGCTGGCGGAAAATCAGCCACAAAAGCAAGTGCAAGAAAGACTCCGAGAGTACATCAAATACTAATGGAGGAATTGTTGTGAGAAAACATATTTTTTTATTTTTACTTTTTATATTAAGCGGGTGTTTCCTTCTTCCGTCTGAAACATTAGCTTTTCAACATGCTTACGAAAGTAATTCTGATTTTATTTATGCACTGGGAAGGAATGAATTGCCTGTATACTATTCCGATTACAGTAATGATTTAAAAACTATTCTCCCCAAATATACAGGGATAAAAGTAATTGGCTCTTCCGGATCCTGGTATGAAATCCAATACACTTCTAAAAAAGGGGGAACAAAAAGCGGCTGGATTACAAAAGATGAATTTCATTCCGATTGTCTGATTTATGACGGAAAAGAAAAACAGCCTTTCGCAAACGGTACTTATCAACTTTCCTTTTATGAAAAACAGGCAACAACTGCTACTCACCCCCTAAATATCTACTCTGCTACCCCTGTCAAATTATCCTGTTCTTTTGAATACGTTGGAGATAACTGCTATATGATTTGTAAAACAGGAGAAAATAAATATTTAAAAGCTGACACATCATATGAAGACACTTCCTCTTCTAATGAATTATGGGGTGATAAAGAAGAGGCAGGTACCTTCCTTATTTCAAGAAAAGACGATTATTATACCATTTGTGACGCATTTACAAGACAAATTTTATCTCAAAACACAAGTGGCCTTCTGGAATTTACCAATGACTCCAATGCAGTATGGCGTTTGGTCCGCACGCAAAAAGCTATTGAAAAAGAAAATTTACATGTTTTTGTTCAGTTCGATCCTACATGGGCAAAACATCATTATGGTAACGAAACAACCAAAGATACTGATACGAATAATTTCTGTACTTCTGGATGCGGTATCTTTGCCACAGTGAATACTATCTACTCTTTAACCGGTCATTTTCCTGACCCATATGAACTCGCAAAATATGCCTCTGACAAGCATTATCGTATAGAAGATTGTGGAACTGACTGTAGATTTTTCAAGGCTGCTGCTCAAAAATTTGGTCATAAATATGGCTTTTCCTATGACGGAAACGGAGAATCCTTCAAAGAATTAAAGAAAAAATTAAAAGATGGAGACACCGCTGTTGTCTATCTTCCAGGACATTATGGTGCTATTGTTGATTATAATGCCAAAAAAAATAAATTTCTGTTAATGGATCCTCACTACCTGCCAAAAAGAGGAACTTCTTCTTTTGGAGACTGGGTAAGCCAAAAAGACTTAGAAGAGGGGTCATTAATGGTTCAAACATTTTTCTATTATAAAGCGGAAGAAGACTAAATCAAATCACAATAATTTATCCTACTTCTTCCTTTTTGAGCGTTGTTATTTCTATTGGGGTGTTATATAATATAAGTAATATGTTATGGGAAGGCGGGTTACATATGAATTTAAGACAGATTAATGAATTGTGGAATGAATATAAGGAAAAGTATGACTTACCGAAGGATGTACAGATTTCAACAGTACAGTATGATGCAGAGAAGTATGTTGAAGGATTTTTTAACATTTTAGAACTTCTTGATGGCAAGTATATTTTGCATTTAAATCCTCGCTTTCATCTTTATAGTGACAGTTATGCCCGTTTTATCCTTTTCCATGAATTTACACATTTTTATGATTTCATAAACAGTTCTTTTGAAGAGACAGAAGACTTATTTATCTATATGAATGCTTATTCTGAATTCCATGCCTGTCGTGTTACTCTCGCTCGTTTTATGGAACGCCTTACCCTAAAAACTGTACATGTAGACAAAATTCAGATTCCTGGACCATTTAATGAGATTTCCATCCGTCATCTTTTAGAGGAAGGTCTATGGAGAGTAAAGGTCAGTTTTGAACAATTCCTTGAAACACTCGAACCGAATGATTTTATAATGACTTTCCGTCAGTTAATGTACTTGCTTGGTTATATTTCTCTTTTCGAGAATGATGATGTTTTATTAGAGCAAACCTTACAGTTTGCACATCTTGATACCGATGATTTCTTTGATTTATACCATGCATTAAAAGAGATAAATCATGATGAGATTTTAAGAATTACCCGAAAAATATATAATTCTGCATTCCTTATTTATTTAAGAGGATTCTTCAGAAGAAACTACGACAGACGAGTTCTTCCAGACGATGAACTTGAAAATATTACCGCAGATAACTGCGACGAATATAAGACAATCCTTGACAAACGACAACAGGAGTTTGCTGCTTAGGATTTTTGAAAAAACAGACGAACTGCCGAAGTCTATAGTATGTAAAAATGCTTCGTATCACTGCACGCTTAATGCTCGCCCGCATTAAGCGTTTGCTCTAAGGCGCATTTTTACATACTATGGACTTCGGCGGTTCTGTTTGTTCTCAGGCTGTAAACGCAGCAAACTATAAGATTTGAGGAAGAGAGTTGAAGAATTCGAAGGTTCGGGAGTTTGTGTATTCAAAGACTGACAATTAAAATCTATATCAAATGTAACTCTATATTTAATATCCAAAATTTCTCAATAAAATCAATCTCATAAAAATCTTTTCTTTTTCAAGAGGAATTATAGAAGCATACTTTCAACATATATCCAAATCTCATTAACATCAGATAACAATTCCAATTTTTCCCAAAACACTTTGTAAACTTATAATGATGCTATAGACATACTGATACTAATCTGCCAGTCTTGCTACAAACAGAACTCAGGAAGATAAATAAAGCATATCTGTGGCCTCGGAGCAAGTGTTGGATGCCGAGCGCTTAAGCGAGCATTCAACACGCCGCGACTAAAGTCACAGATATGCTTTATTTATCTTCCTGAGTTCGTCAGCTTAGCCTTTTGGCAAATTACTATCTAACTTGTCCCTCTCCACGAATGATATATTTATAAGTACACAATTCCTCCAACCCCATTGGTCCTCTCGCATGAAGCTTCTGGGTGGAGATTCCCATCTCACAACCAAGTCCGAATTCACCGCCATCGGTAAATCGCGTAGAAACATTTACATATACTGCAGCGCTGTCTACTCTCATAGTAAAGTGATCTGCAGCTTCTTTTGATTCTGTGATAATGGCCTCGCTATGTCCTGTAGAATGCTTTGAAATATGTTCTACAGCTTCTTCTACACTATCCACCACTTTTACCGCAAGGATATAGTCTAAGAATTCTGTATCAAAGTCATCTACTCCAGCTGGTGTCCCAGGAATAATTTTTGCTGCTCTTTCACAAAGGCGAAGTTCTACAGGAGTTTCTCCCTTTTCTTTTCGTTCTTGTACTAATTTTTTTTGTAATAATGGTAAAAATTCTTTTGCAACTGCACTGTGAACAAGAAGGACTTCTTCTGCATTACATACGCTTGGGCGGCTTGTTTTAGCATTCTCAATAATATCTAATGCTTTATTAAAATCTGCACTCTCATCTACATAAATATGGCAGATTCCTGTTCCGGTCTGAATGCATGGTACTTTGGCATTCTCTACACAAGAACGAATGAGGCCAGGGCCACCTCTTGGAATAAGTAAATCAACATAGCCAACAGCCTTCATTAATTCCACAGAACTTTCTCTGCTGGTATCTTCGATAAGCTGAATACCCTCCGCCGGAAGATTTGACTTTACCATACCTTCTTTTAAGGCTGTAACTACAGCATTTGCACTCTTCCACGCTTCTTTTCCACTTCGAAGAACACAGACATTACCACTTTTAATACAGAGGGCTGCGGCATCGCTGGTTACATTTGGACGACTCTCGTAAATAATTGCGATAACTCCCATTGGAACTGCTGTTTTTTCAATGACAATTCCATTTGGGCGTTCTACAGTTCTTAATACTTTTCCTGCCGGGTCATCTAAATCTATCAACTCTCTAATTCCATTTGCCATTCCTTCGATTCGTCCGGCATCTAACATTAAACGATCAATCATGACATCGGAAATTTTTCCTCTTGCTGCTTCCACATCCTGTTTATTTGCTTCTAAAATCGCATCCGTATGTGCTAAGAGAGCCTCTGCCATATTAGCAAGTGCCTTGTTTTTAGTCCCAGTATTTGCTGAATTAATCGCATTTTTCGCTGTGACAGCTTGTGTCAGAATCTCTTTTGTTGTCATGCTTTTTCCTCCCGATAAACTTTGTTCCAACCTTTTCTCCATCAATAATATTATAGAGAAATTCCGGCTTTGTTCCATTAGCAATAATCATATCAATTCCTGCATTCATCGCAATTTCTGCTGCGTGAATCTTTGTGATCATTCCACCTGTACCAAGTGTTGTTCCTTTTGTCCCTGCTAATTCTTTTATTTCCGGAGTAATGGAAAATACAGTGTCAATCAACTGAGCATCTAGATTATTACGCGGGTCACTCGTGTAAAGACCATCAATATCACTTAAAATAATCAATAAATCTGCCTTTGCATTCTCTGCGACAATTGCTCCCATTGTATCATTATCACCAACAGAAATTTCCTGTGTTGCAATAGTATCATTTTCATTGATAATCGGAATCACATTTAACTCCAAAAGACGATTTAATGTACTCTGAAAATTCTTATGGCTTTCCTCATTAGAAAAATCAAGGCCAGTAATCAGCATCTGGGCAACAATATGATTATATTCTCTAAATAACTTATCATACAGATACATCAGTTCACACTGTCCTATTGCTGCTGCTGCCTGCTTTGTGGGCATATCTTCCGGTTTACTCTTCATATTCAGTTTACCTACACCCATACCAATCGCACCAGAAGATACTAAAATAAGCTCATGTCCTGCATTTTTTACATCGCTGAGGATTTTGCAAAGCTTTTCTGTTCTTCTGATATTAATTCTTCCGCTTGTATGGGTCAATGTTGATGTTCCCACTTTTACAACGATTCGCATAATAACCTCCTAAAAAAGGCACCTGCTATGAACAGATGCCTTTTTATTTATAAATATTTTATAATACTTTACTTAAGAAACTCTGCGTTCTCTCATTTGTTGGATGATCCATAACCTCTTCCGGGGTTCCCTGTTCCATAATAACACCCTGGTCAATGAAAAATACTCTGTCTGCTACGTCATGGGCAAATCCCATCTCATGGGTAACTACAACCATCGTCATCCCCTCTGCAGCAAGCTCTTTCATAACATCAAGAACCTCACAAACCATTTCAGGATCAAGTGCTGAAGTTGGCTCATCAAACAACATGATATCTGGTTCCATCGCAAGAGCACGGGCAATTGCCACACGCTGCTGCTGTCCACCGGAAAGCTGTTTTGGCTTTGCATCTGCTTTCTCTGCCAGACCAACACGCTTTAACAGCTCAAGAGCCTTCTCTTCTGCTTCTTCTTTAGACTTTAACTTAAGTTCTACAGGAGCAAGCATAATATTCTCTTTAACTGTATAATGAGGGAACAGGTTAAACTGCTGGAATACCATTCCGATATGCTGACGAATCTTGTCAATATCTGAACTCTTTTCCGTAATACTCTGTCCATCTACAAGAATCTCTCCAGCTGTTGCTTCCTCTAAACGATTCAGACAGCGAAGAAATGTTGACTTACCAGAACCAGAAGGTCCGATAACACAGATAACCTCACCGGCCTTAATCTCTGCATCAATTCCCTTTAAAACGTGAACATGTCCAAAGCTTTTTTTCAGACCTTTTACCTGAATCTTTACATCTTTTTCAGTTGACATTACGCATTCATCCTCCTTTCAACATATCTTGAGATAAATGACAGGATTGTCACTATCAGAAGGAAGAAGATTGCTACCCATGTATATGTCGCAAAAGATTCCATAGTTCTTCCTACATAAATCTTTGCATTGTACATAACCTCTGATAAACCAATCGCATAAAGAATCGTAGAATCTTTCAATGTAATAATAAACTGGTTTACAAGAGACGGGAGACAGATACGCACTGCCTGCGGAAGAATAATCTTCTGCATAGACTTTGCGTAACTTAAACCAAGACTTCTTGCAGCCTCCATCTGTCCCTTATTAACGGACTCGATAGAACCACGGAAAATCTCAGAAATATATGCTCCTGCATTCAGAGCAAGTGTTACCAAACTGGCTGTAAATACGGTAATGCGGAACTGTGAGCCTGTAACCGCCTGAATTAACTGTGGCAGAGCAAAATAGAAATAAAATGCCTGCACCAGCATCGGAGTACCACGAATCAGCCAAATATAAAACTTTGCGATTCCACGTAATACAATATTACTGGAAATATTCATAAGACATACGAAAATACCAATAACCAAAGCAATGATCAGAGATAAAATCGTAATCTTAACTGTCATAGTAAGTCCAGTCAACAAGGTTGGATAGACTTCACTTAAAACTCCAAATAGATTCATAAATTAACCTCTTACCTATCTTTTGTCTCTCAATTATTTTGCTGAGGTATATTTTGCAACAATCTCATCGTAAGTACCGTTAGCTTTAATATTCTTTAAACCTTCGTTAAACATCTTGAGTAAATCTGCGTTCTGTCCTTTTAATACGGCAAAACCATAAGGTGTGGAGAAGTTATCTTTCTCTTCTGCTACGATCTCAAGACCATTACCCTGAGAAACACCATAAGCCATTACAGGCTGATCTTCGAAACATGCAACGGTGTTGCCTGTCTTAACATCCTGGTACATTGTTGCGGAATCATCAAAATATGTGATATCAAATCCATATTTATCTTTTAAAGACTCAGCACAGTCCGCTCCCTGTGTACCTGTCTTCGCTGCAACTTTCTTACCTTTTAAATCTTCATATCCCTTGATGTCACTGCCTTTCTTTACAGCCATACATACATAGGAATCATAGTAAGCTTCGGAGAAGTCATATTTTTTCTGTCTTTCTTCTGTGATAGACATACCGGCAATTGTTCCATCTGCCTGTCCAGACTCAAGAGCAGCTACAGCGGCATCAAAACCAAGAGACTGTAATTCATACTTAAATCCCTGATCTTTTGCAATCGCAGCTAAGATATCTACATCAATACCTACGAATTCATTTTTATCATTTGTGAATTCAAATGGTGCAAAAGTTGTATCTGTCGCGATAATATAAGTCTTATCAGAAGCACTGCCTCCTTCTGAACTGGATTCTGCCTTGTTTGAGCTGCTTCCACATGCTGCTAATGATAACATCATAACTGCTGCTAAAGCTACAGATAAGAATTTTTTCATAATGTATCCTTCCTTTCTTAATTCTTATTATTTTATACTCACTATTCTATTATATCTATTTTGAATAAAAAATGCAAGAAGCTTTCAAAAACATTTCTAAAATGCGTTTAAAAATCCATAAGATTTTTAGGGTATCACTTAATTATTCTAAAAAGTACCGTATTTGCATATACGATAGGTTTATTTCTTGCAAAGAAAATCTTTCCTCTTTCCGGTGGCACAATTTCTTTCTTTACCTCTCCCATATATGGATCAATAATCTCTGCCAGCAACTCTCCTTTTTCCACTTCCTTGCCTACAGAAATATACGGTAAGATAAATCCGGCACACTCACTTTTGATGACTTCCATATCTTTTTCCCACTTCACTACATTTTTTTCTCCTGGCTTTGGCTCCTCAAGCAAAATTCCCTGAGTAAACATAAACCGCAAAATTGCCTCTACTCCAACCTGAGCAGATTCCGGATTGATTTTTTCTGTCTCACTTGTATATAGGGAAAACGTTTCTGTCTCCCATATTTGCCAGTTATAATTCAGTGTTGTCGTATCATATGGCTTAGGATTCCTTATTACCGTATAGGGCAGACCAAAACCATCAGCAAGAGACAGATTTTCAAACCCTGTATGCATCATGCGCACATGTGGAAGAAAAGACCCTGGCATATAAAAACTGCACAGATGAATTCCATAAGCATAATGTCTTATTGCATCAAAAATACCAGCAGCGATTCTCTGCGTTGTTTCTCCCAGATTATATCCAGGAAACATTCGGTTAATGTCTGTATTATCTGCCGGCCAGAATCTTTTTCCTACATTTATGGAATAAGGATTCGCTGTGGGAACTACCAGAATTTCCTTTCCTGGTGCGATTTTTCCTTGTCTTTCTAACTGTTTTAATCTTTTATTTAGCTGGGAACATATATACACCTGCTGTATTTCATTCCCTCTTAAGGCACCCATGATGCAGATGGCCGGTTCTCCCTTACCAAAGGAATACCCCGTTACTTTCATAGAATCTCTATAAAGGGAATTTAATTGATAAATTGTCTTTTTTCTCATTCATTTCTCCCCCTTCTTAAAATTCTTGCAATCAGAGATCCTTCATTTACAACTGGGTATTCTCGTATTGTGAATAAAATGCCGTCATTTTCTGCACGAAGTTCTGAACAGATTCTTCCATCTAATGGATGCACGATTTTTCCAATACAATCTCCTTTTTTTACACTTTCCCAATGTGCTGCTTCTGGGAGAAAAATACCGGCAGACGGAGCATTTATAAATTCTATTTCCTCTGGATTTTTTGAGAGAATCGGCTTTCTGACTGCCTTGACCTCTCCCTTCCAGATTCCCATATCTGCCATCAGATTTAAAATTCCATCGATAAGCTGCTCTCCATATTTTTTAGTAATCCGCATACCAACGCCCATCTCAACAACGAGTGTTGGTACACCAATACTGTTTAATGAATAAGCCAATGTGGATTCGAGAACAGTTGCTGCACCATGTACCCATATAAAATCAATATTAAGCTTTTCTGCATAGGGAATAAGCATTTCTGCTGTTTCTTCATTAATTCTTACCTGCGGTATTTCCGTCAGATAAATATTACTTGCATGAATGTCAATACACATATCTGATTTTGACAGATCATCTACGATTCCTGCGGCAATATATTCTGCCATAGAACCATTTACATCTCCCGGAAAAATACGATTCATATCAAGGTCAAACATTGGAATTCCCCTTGTAATCGTATCCACTCCCAGCGGATTTAATGCAGGATAAATATCGACAATCCCGAAAAGCTTATCTCTGTTTGCATTTAAAATCTGGTTCAGTCGCCAGCAGACATACTGTCCCTCCAGTTCATCTCCATGTGTTCCTGTCACTATACTAAAAATCTTTGTTTTTCCTTCCCGGCGCAACGGTAAAATTCTGTTTTTCCGAATTGCCAGTTTTTCATCTACAGGCATACTTGATGAAATAACTTCTTTTATCATATATTGTAATTCCTCCACACTCGCAATGCGGTTTCTTCATTTATTATTTATACAAATATGCATTTTTTCTCTTTTACAGATGTCAGTTTTCCTCTTTTACGCTCACAGTTATTTCCTGTTTTTCGTTTGAAGCTCCATAGAAGATTCCCCGGTTCATTGCACAGTCAGAAGCATCTGCACCAAAAGCAACGGAAATATAGTCATTGTCTACCCATTTATCATTTGTAGGGTCAATCTCATACCACTGTTTTGTCTCAGGATTCATCGCACATACCCAAGCATGGGATGCTCCTTCCCCAAGCATATATCCTGCAGTATAAACTGCTGGAATATGGAGTCTTCTGCAAAAAGCAATCAATATATGTGCATAATCCTGACAGACACCACGCTGCAAAGAAAAAGCCTCTGCTGCTGTCGTACCCATCATCGTTATTCCCGGATCATACACCATATATGTATATACTTCATGCATAAGCCAGAATAAAAACTTTTGAAAGGCTTCTTCACCGTATTCCAGATGAATTTCTTCTTTCCTGCCCTCTTCTAAAATCTTTAGAAGATATTGCTCCATATTTTTATTTAAAGATGTATATTTTGTCGGCAGGTCTGCGGTATAATCAAATCCTTCTCTTTGCTGCGGACAATCTCTCTTTACATAAGCAGTTCCTTCTATATTTACTTCAAATGAAGTATGTGGCTTTTTCTCTTTTCCATAAATATAAGAATTCCCGTAAGAATCTGCTCCGTTAGAAATCCAGTCCGCATTTTTTATCTCCTGCTTTTCTATCGTAATCTTTTGGAAATCATCTGTCTTCGGAATACATTTTAGTGTAAAAGAATGTTCCGTTACCGGAGCAGAAAAATCACAATGCATAGTATAAATAAAATGTAATTCTTTCATGATACCTCCCTTTAGAACGTATGAAAAGTATCTTTCAAACACGTTCTAGACACCTGTTTTTATCTGTTAATTTTCAAGGCTATCACAAAATTTCTAAAGTTTCAATATCTTTTTATGTTCTGAATTATCAAGTATCGAATCAAAAATCCATAAGGTTTTCAAGAACCTGGAGCATTCTTCTTCTTAATTGTGCTTCTCCTGTTTCGGGATGATCTTCTCTCTCACATCGTAAAAGATAAGAAAAACGGATTAACGCGACATCATGATATTCAATTCCACACCTTTTAATTCTGGCATTCAGCTTCTGATATTCCGCATAAATTGCTTTTTGAGAAGAACCAAGTCTTAAATATAAATCCAGTCTCTCGATACATTTTCCTGTCTTAATAATATTTCTTGCTTCAGTTTCTATAATATAATCATCCGCACATGCCCAGAATGCCAACAACATATCAAGTACATTCTGCAGTTCAAGAAGTGGTGCTTCCAAATGCTTTGTTTTCTCCATAGTATATACGCAAAGCTGCAGATATCCCATTGTTTCACTTCCAATTTCATCTCTGAGAACAATCGCATTATCGTATGCACGAAGAAGATTACTATATACAGAATCCGGATTTTCTTTATCATACAGATATCTTGCAACGAAATCTTCATTTGAAGTATAAATAACCGGTATATTTAATTTATTACAAAAATCGGTATATTCATCCTTCGTACTTTCAATCATTTTATCAAATTGCTGGTAAAACATACGCAAGGTTGTATAAACTCTTTCGCTGTATCGTCCTAACCATAATAAATTATTTGCTTTTTCTAACGAGATAATACCCATGTGTCTTTAAATCCTCCTCCCTGTGATGAATTAACGATAAAGGAATCTGGTACTCTGGAAAATCTGGTCAGTCCACTTGGCCATACTTTTGTTTCTTTTCCACTCAGCACAAATGCACGTAAGTCTGCCTTTCTTGGAACAATCTCTCCATTATCCACAATATCAATATCCATAAAGTCAATTACTTCCTGTGCGATAAATCGTCTTCTTTCTTTTCGTATTGTTTCCTTAAACTTCTCTGCCTCTTCTTTTGAAAGAGAACTTCCAAAAACTACACCATAACCACCAGCTTCTGCCACATCTTTGATAACCAGATTTTCAAAATGATCCATAACGTATTTAAAATCATCCTCATAAAATGGCAAATATGTCGGTGCATTTTTTAAGATTGGTTTTTCACCAAGATAATATTCAATCATCTTTGGGACAAAATAATAAATTCCCTTATCATCAGCAATTCCATTTCCAGGAGCATTGATAATTGCAACATTTCCTTTTCTATAAACATCCATTAAATGTGGGATTCCAATAAGTGATTCTTCTAAAAATGTCATCGGGTCAAGATATTCATCAGAAATACGTCGGTAAATCGCTCCTACTTTCTGGTCTTTTCCGTGGAAATCACGATAATATAAATAATCTCCCTTTACTTCAAGATCTGAATTCAGTGCAAGGACTGCTCCTGACTTTTCTGCTAAAAAAGAATGTTCAAAGTAAGCGGCATTATAACGCCCCGGTGTAAAGATGACATTGATTCCTCCCGTATTAGAATAATCCATCATTTCTTTTAACATATCTGCATAATTTCTGTTATCAATAATCTTATGCCTTCTGAAAATATCCGGAGCAGCTCTGCGGCAAAGATTTCTGGCAATCATCGGATAGGAAGCTCCGGAAGGCACTCGAAGATTATCTTCTAAAATGTACCAGGATTTATCTCTTGCCTGCACAAGATCAATTCCAGAAATATGACTGTATATTCCCTTTGGCGGTACAATTCCTTCACACTGTTTTAAATATCCCGGAGAAGAAAATATGAAATCTTCCGGTATAATTCCTTCTTTTAATATTTTCTTTTCTCCATAAATATCTTTAAGAAATGCATTAAGTACGTCTACTCTCTGAATCAACCCTGCTTCTAATTCTTCAAATTCATCGGCGGTAATAATTCTTGGAACTGTATCAAAAGGGAAAAGCTGCTCCTTAAATTCTCCATTTTTATATAAGCCAAACTTTACTCCATACCTGGCTAAAAGACGATTGATTGATTCTTCATAATCTAATAAATCAAACATAAATTGCTCCTCTCTTAATTGTATTAAAAAAGGCGTCTTACAAATAAATGTAAAACGCCTTTGTTTTTTACTATTCTACATGAAATTATTTTTCATGTCAACTGCATATATTTAAATTTTTACGATTTTCTTTCTTATGAAAATTTTTCTTGACTTTTTGCCTCATATGAAATATTATAAGCCAAAATCGTCAAAACGATTTGTTGAATATTTATTTTTTATACCGACAATCTGTTTACCGGTATAATATACATTTATGATAAGGAGATGTAGAATTATGAAAACAGTCACAATCAAGTTTGGCTCTGTGGATAATGCGACATCATTTGTAAAAGCTATTGAAGATTTTGAAAGCCACTTTGACTTAATTTATGGACAGTACGTTGTAGATGCCAAGTCTCTTCTTGGAGTAATGACTATGGATATCCGCAACAAAGTTGATTTAAGAATCATGGAAAGAGAAAATGAGATGCCAACGATCATGAAGGCAATCTCCCCTTATATCGCAGCATAATTTTTTCTTCAAATTGTATGCCTGAATTGGACCTTCCAATTTGAATCTTAACAGAATTTATGCTATAATGAAAATGCTCGGAGGCTCAATTTTTTAAAGCTGACGAGCATTTTCTATATTTAGGAGGGACAGCTTATGTGGTTCGATGAAGCAGTAGTTTACCAGATTTATCCATTAGGACTCTGTGGAGTTTTAAATGAAGAAAGAAGCAGCGATGACAGTGTCGTGGGACATTCCATCCTTGAAGTAAAGGACTGGATTTCTCATATTAAAAAGCTCGGTGCTACCTGTGTTCTCTTTAATCCTCTCATGGAAAGTGACTATCATGGATATGACACCAGAGATTACTACACTGTAGACCGCCGTCTTGGCACGAACGATGACTTAAAGGAAGTATGTGATGCTATTCATGAGGCCGGTCTTAAAATTTTATTTGACGGTGTATTTAATCATGTTGGCCGCGGTTTCTGGACATTTAAGGATGTGCAGGAAAAGAAATGGGACAGCCCATATTGTGGATGGTTTCATTTAAGTTTTGATGGAAATACAGAATATAACGATGGATTCTGGTATGAGGGATGGGAAGGACATAACGAACTTGTTAAGTTAAATCTTGATAATCCGGATGCCAGACAGCATCAGTTCGATGCGATCAAACAGTGGACAGACCTTTATGGTATTGACGGTCTCCGCCTTGATGTTGCTTACTGTCTGAGTGATTTTTACTTAAAAGAGCTACGCCGTTTTACCAGTACTCTGAAAGAAGATTTTGTTCTTATGGGAGAAACATTACATGGCGATTATAATATGTATATGAATGATGAGAAATGTCATTCCGTTACAAACTATGAATGTTACAAGGGATTGTATTCCAGTTTTAACTGTGCAAACATGCATGAGATCAGCTACAGCTTAAACCGCCAGTTTGGTTATGAGAACTGGTGCATTTACCGCGGAAAGCATCTTCTCTCTTTTGTAGATAACCATGATGTCAGCCGTATTGCCACTATTTTAGAAGATAAACAGCAGCTCCCTGTTATTTATGGCCTGCTATTTGGAATGCCAGGTGTTCCTTCTATATATTATGGAAGCGAATGGGGCATTGAAGGTAAAAAACAGGGACGTGATGAAGAGATTCGTCCTCGTCTTGAAAAACCGGAATGGAACGAACTTTCTGATGCAATTGCCGCTTATGCGAAAGCACACCACACTCACCCAGCTTTATACAACGGTGGATATGCGAATCTTCTTGTAAGAGATAAACAACTCATTTTTGAAAGAAGCTGTGATGAGGAACGTGTTATTGTTGCAATCAATGCCGATTCCAACACATTTCATGCTGATTTTAATGCTCGCTCCGGTCTTGGAACAGATCTTGTTACAGGAGAAACAGTTGACTTTGGCGGTGGTATGGATCTTCCATCATATAGCGTGGCTTACTGGAAAACCGAAGTAATCTAAGTAAAAATATTGAAATTTATTAAAATAAAAAAGGATGGTCATCTATGAAGTTAAGCAATGCAGAAATGCAGGAAATTGATACGATATTAGAAAAATATTGCAACACCAAAGAGGCACTTTCCATGAAAAATTTCTGCCAGCACGGCAGTGTAAGCACTTATAAACATGTTATGTACGTCACAAGAGTATGTTATTACTTAAATAAACACTTCGGACTTGGGGCAGATGTAAAGTCCCTCGTTGTCGGTGCTTTTCTTCATGACTTCTATCTTTACGACTGGCACGAAAAAGATGACAGTCATAAGTGGCATGGCTTCTCCCACGCGCACACAGCCTTGCTGAATGCTGATGCCCGCTTTGCTCTAACCGATAAAGAGCGGGATATTATCGCACATCATATGTGGCCGCTGAATTTAACGAAACTGCCTCGGTGTAGAGAAGCGCTGTTGGTGTGCCTGGTTGATAAATATTGCTCTACGGTTGAAACTCTTACTATGCGGTCGGCAGAATCAGCATTCTGATTTGCTGCAGGCAAAGCTGACGAAACATTAAAATCGTCTGTTTGGGCCTGCACAAATCAGAATTGTCTATTCGAGATAATCAGAAAAAGCCTCCTCATATTCTTGATATTTCTCATACCAGATGAGATTTTGCTGTAGATATTCTTCTGATAATTCTTCGAATCGTTTGTGGAGTTCTCTCTGTCTTTTTGTCCATTTCTCTGATTGGTATTGTTCAAAAGTAAGATTATCTAACTCGGTAGCAGCTTGTTTTTGCCAGTATTCTATATTTTTCTGGCATTTTTCGAGCTGTTCTTTGGCGAGAGTCAGCTGCCAGTCTGTGTAGGATTGTTCGGTGTTAAAGCGGGCACTCTGATGGCGTTCTTTTGCTGGAACGGATAGAAGTCCTTCTACTAAGGCAGTATTTTCTGCTTCTACCACGTCTGCCCAGGTCTGATTGCCTTCTCTTTTTTTCTTTAGCATATGAAGATAGTGCTCATAGTTAAATGGATAGTATTTTACACCATCTTCTTCGAATAATAACAGGGCGTCTGCAATTTTGCTGACAAAGTATCTGTCGTGGGAAATGAACAGCATTGTCCCTGTATATGCAGAAAATGCCGATTCCATCGTTTCTTTTGCCGGTAAGTCCATATGATTGGTTGGCTCGTCTAAAACTAAGAAGTTTGGGCGGCTTTCAAGAATTTCCGCCAGAATTAAGCGGCTTTTTTCTCCACCGGATAAATCACTGATTTTTACATTTGCCTTTTGAGAGGAAAACAAATATCTTCCTAATGCCTGACGTTTTTCTTTTTCTGTTAATTTGGGAAAACATTCGCCAAAATGCTCTTCTACTCTTTTTTCTGACTGTATTTCCCCGGAATGCTGGTCAAAATATCCTGTTGCAATTCCATTGCCAATTATATATTTTCCCGAGATTGGCTGGAGTTGCCCAATGATTGTCTTAAAAAATGTGGTTTTTCCTGCTCCGTTAGCTCCAAGTACTGCTATTTTCTGCCCTCGTCGGATTCGCAGGGTAAGTTCCCTGATAGGATTTTTATAGCCGATTTTTAAATGCTCGGTTTCTAAAACATTTTTTGCTCCTGGCATAAGCGGTTCTAACTTTTCTTTAAAAATATAGGCTTCTTCTTTATCTGGCTTTTCCACTTTTTGCATCCGCTCTAACACTTTTTTCTTAGAACGTGCCATAGAAGCTTTTTTCGGCTTATGTTTAAACTTTTCTATCAGTTCATTTAATCTTGCTATTTCTTTTTGCTGTGCATCATATTTTTTCTGCTGAGATACTCTTTGCTTTTTCTTTTGCTTTTTATATTCTGTATAATTGCCGACATAGCGCATTAATTTTCCATCAGAAAGTTCATAAATGATTTCTGCAGTACGGTCAATGAAAAATCGGTCGTGAGAAACCATAATGACTGCCTTTTCATAGGAGACAAGATATTCTTCCAGCCACTCTACTGATGCAATATCCAGGTGGTTCGTTGGTTCGTCCAGAAGCAAAATATCTGGCTTTGATAATAAAAGCTTAATAAATGCCAGCTTAGTCTGCTCTCCACCGGAAAACTGCCCGATTTTTTTGTATTTATCTTCTTTTTTAAAACCAAATCCAGTAAAAATCCGGTCATATTCTTTCTCAAAATAATATCTTTCTTTGGAGAAAATATCCTCCTCGCTGACTAAAGACAATATTTCTTCCTCTACGGTCCGCTCTGCATTTGAAAAGCTTTGCTGATGCAAAAATCCGATTGAAATCGCTTTATCGGTTGTGATTCCTTTTCCAAAGCGTTTATCATCTCTATCTAAGGATAATTCCCCACTAATTAAACGTAAAAGCGTTGTCTTTCCTGCTCCGTTACGTCCGACAACTGCTATTTTTTCCTGCCCTTTTATTGAAAAATCAATATGATTTAAGATAGTCTTCCCTCCAAGAGAAACGGTTCCATTGTCAATCTGATAACGCATAATCATTCACCATCTACTGTCCTGTAGACAACGTCTCCGCTTTTTCCGCCAGATTTGCTGCACAAGCAGACTTCATAAATTTCCATTGTCTTATCTACCGATTTACACATATCATAAATGGTAAGAAGCGAAATCTGTACTCCTGTCAGCGCTTCCATCTCGACACCTGTTTTTCCTGTTGTTTTTGTCTCGCAGACTGCAGTTATACTGCTGCTTTCTTCCTGCATGATGAAATCAACTGTTACAGAGGTAAGATTTAAGATATGACATAAAGGAATTAATTCGGAAGTTTTCTTTGCTCCCATAATTCCTGCAATACGGGCTACCCCCAGCACATCTCCTTTTTTCATGTCCTGATGTTTTATTTTATCGAAACATTCTCTACTCATGCGGATAGAGCCTTTGGCAACAGCAACTCTCTTCGTCACTGCTTTCTCACTCACATCCACCATAACAGCATTTCCATGTTTATCAAAATGCGTGTATTCCATATTTTTTCCTTTCTTTTTTACTTTCCAAACCCACAATTTGGGAATGTACATACTGGACAGTTTAAACATAAACCGCCCTCTCCCAGTGCCGCCAACTCTTCAGCACTTATTTTATCATCTGCCATAATGCGTGGAAGTGCCAAATCAAAAATCGTTCTTTTTGCATACATAACGCATCCTGGCAATCCTATGATTGGAATATTTCCATTATAATAGCTTAATAAAAACATTGCTCCTGGAAGAACTGGTGCTCCGTAAGAAACAATTTCCGCTCCTGTATTTTTAATTGCAAGCGGTGTCTTATCATCCGGATCAACGCTCATTCCACCGGTACAAAGAACAAGGTCCGCCCCCTTTTCAATAAAGGAAAGAATTGCTTTTGTAATCTTTTCATGGTCATCGTTACAGATTTCCTGTCCGATAACTTCGGTATCGTATTCTGCAAGTTTTTCCTTAATAACAGGAGTGAAAGTATCCTCAATTCTGTGGTAATAGACTTCATTTCCTGTTGTAACGATACCGACTTTTTTATGAACAAATGGTTTTAATTCAAGGATTGGCTCTCCCTCGCAGACTGCCTTTGCCTGTTCCATCTTTTCCCTTTCAATGACAAGCGGAATAATTCTTGTTCCAGCAAGCTTATCTCCCTTTTTCACTGCAAAGTTTCCGTGACGGGAGGCAATCATCAGCTCCCCCATCCCATTGACCTTTTTCATTTTGTCACTGTCTACTTTTAAAAGCCCGTCAATATCTGCAACAAGTTCAATTTTTCCCTCTTTTACCGGAGTTGGATGCATATATTCTCTCTGGCACATTTCCCGAAGGATTTCTGCCGCCTCATTTTCGTGAAGTCTGGTTTCTCCTTTTTCCCAGATATAGACATTGTCCTTTCCAACACTTAGTAATACGGGAATATCTTCTTCTGTAATCACATGTCCTTTACGAAAAACTGCATCCTTTGTAACGCCTTTTATAATCTGTGTAATATCGTGACACAATACCTGTCCTACTGCATCCTGTGTTTTCATTAACTTCATTATTTTACCTCTTTTATTTTTATCTCAATAAATTTTCTCCAAATTTACAGAAAACTTTATATATTATTCTTTTATATGATGCACAACTACTCATCGTTGCTTTATAAATGTCATTCCCTACTGTTCCCGAACAACATCCTCAATCAGCATATCAAAAGTACCGCCGCACGCCATCCCAACACGCGCTGCCACATCCGCATCCATCACAAAATGGAATAAAAATGCCCCGCCGCTGCCAATCATTTCGTGTCCTTTTTCGATAACCTTACTCTCCGCCAATCCTCCACCAACGCTTCCAAGAATAGATTTATCTTCAAATATTAACATTTTTGCTCCTTCTTTTCTAGGAGAAGAACCTTGTGCCTTTAATATCGTTGCCATCGCACATGGACGGTTTCCATTAAGCCATTCTAAAAGCACCTCGTAGTCAAGCTCTGTCTGTACCGTCCCATCTGTTTTTTTCGTTCTTTTCTCCAAAATAAGTTCTGCTAGAATAGAAATGGCAATTTCTGGAGGAGTCACTCCATGAATCGGCAGACCAATCGGATTATGTACCTGCGCGATTTTCTCTTCAGGAACTCCCATTCCCCTAAACATCTCAAACTGTGCACTTACCCTTCTTTTAGAACCAATCATTCCAAGATAGCCTGGCAGTTCATGGGTCAAAATATAATAAAGACAATCTCCATCACAGCTATGTCCTCTTGTAACAATTGCAACATAATCGTTTTTATTGATATTCAATGCTGGAAGCACGTCCATAAACTTTCCGCAAATAACCTTTTTTGCATGAGGAAACCGTTCCTTATTAGCAAACTCTTCCCTCTCATCTACAACCCATACATCAAATCCTGTCTTTGCCGCAAATTCACATAAATATCCGGAAATATGGCCTCCACCGAGAACGATAAGACGTTCTTCCTTTGCGATTGGTTCAAAGAAATGATATGCATTTTCTTCTTTTCTAAGAACAGGCTGGTAAGAAAAATCTTCTTCTGTCTGCTCTATAATTTTTCTTTTTAAAATAACATCTGTATTTGGCTCCGGTATCCCTCCTGTTTCTTTTGAAGAAATTTCTGTCACAAGATTACAAACTTTTTCCTCAAATAAATATTTCTGTAAATGTTTTTTCATCTATAAAAACTCCTTTAAAATTAATTTTGCTGCTATCACATATTTTATTTTGATAGTTAAACATTGTAAAATCTGTACTATTCCTTAATGTGCTATCCTTAAAAAGATAAATATAAGTACATCAAAGCTTTATATCTTCTATAATTATACAAATTACACAAGTAAGTTCCTTATATTTATCCATTTTTATTTACTTGATTTATAAAATTTTGATTATAAGTATATTATAGCAATAATATACTATTATCTCAAGTTCTACCCTCTCATAACTTGATTTCCACTCTGTCTGTAAATTGCAGCAAAATTCTAACTTTTTGCAATTTTCTTACGTATATCTTGCATTTTTTAAAAAAATATGTTGAAATACCTTTTATTCTGTGCTATTTTAGTATTGTTTGCTATATAACAATACAGCATTACTCTCTGGAGAGTCTTTACCGCGATGTAAAGCGCCGAAGGTGTACGGCAGTGTATCTGCCAATCTCTCAGGCAAAAGGACAGGGCACTATAAATGCATGTTTTACTCTTTAGAGGGCTGATAATGGGTATCAGTCCTTTTTGTGTCTTTAGAAAACTGTGAATTCTTACTTTGCAAAGGCAGTTTCCCCCTTTTCCGAGACGATTTTTCAGGAGAATCAATTGGGATATGGTTATTCATATTGTATTTCACACAGAAAAATCTATTAAGAAAGGAAAGATAGAATTATGCCCTTCATATTAAGAAGGCATAGTCTGTCAAAACAAGTAATATGTTTGGAACAATCAACACAATCTTAACAAAGATTGACGATTTAGTATGGGGTGTCCCGTTAATCGTCATGATTCTTGCAACCGGTATCTTTCTGACAATCCGTTTAAAAGGTATTCAGGTTCGTAAACTTATCCTCGCTTTTAAGTATATGTTCTCGAATGAAACGGATGGAGAACATGGAGAAATTTCCAGTTTTGGAGCATTATGTACTGCTCTTTCTGCTACGATCGGAACCGGTAACATTGTAGGTGTTGCTACGGCTATCGTTGCCGGTGGACCGGGAGCACTTTTCTGGATGATCATTGCTGCTATTGTTGGTACAGCTACAAAGTACTCCGAATGTCTTCTCGCTATCAAATACAGAACGGTTGCAGACGATGGACATATCGTCGGTGGACCATTTTATTACATAGAAAAAGGTATGGGAGAAAACTGGAAATGGCTTGCGAAAATCTTTGCTGTTTTCGGTGTTATGGTAGGTCTTTTAGGTATTGGTACATTCTCACAGATTAATGGTATTACCAGTGCAGTAAATAACTTTTTTGATGCAAATAATGCATGGACCGTACAGTTATTTGGACGAGAATATTCCTGGACAGTAGTCATTGCTGGAATCATTTTAACCATTTTCGTTGCTTTCGTTATCATCGGAGGACTTCGAAGAATTTCTGCTGTAGCACAGGTTGTTGTTCCATTTATGGCTGCCGCTTACATTATTGCCGCTGTTTTAATTTTAATTCTTAACTATAAAGCTATTCCTGGTGCGGTTGTAGAAATCGTTCAGAGTGCTTTTGGTATGCGTGCGGTTGCCGGTGGTGCTCTTGGTGCTATGATGCTTGCTATGCAAAAAGGTATTGCCCGTGGTATTTTCTCTAACGAGGCCGGTATCGGAAGTGCACCGATTGCTGCTGCTGCTGTACAGACTACAGAACCTGTAAGACAGGGCCTTGTATCTATGCTTGGTACGGTTATTGATACCATTATCATTTGTACAATGACTGGTCTTTCCATTGTCATTACCGGAAGCTGGGACAAGGGACTTGAAGGTGTTGCTGTTACAACAAGAGCATTTCAGGTTGGACTTCCTTTCCCTGGAAGGGTATCCGCTTTTATTTTAATGCTCTGCCTTGTATTCTTTGCATTTACTACAATTCTTGGATGGGACTATTACAGTGAAAGATGTCTTGACTATCTTACAGGAAATAACAAAAAAGTAGTTCGTGCTTATCGCTGGATTTACATTGCCTGCGTATTTATCGGACCTTACATGACTGTTTCTGCCGTGTGGACAATCGCAGATATTGTAAATGGTCTGATGGCGATTCCAAACCTTATTGCACTTCTTGCATTAAATGGAGTTGTCGTTGCTGAAACGAAAAAATATTTTAGTAAATTCTGATTTGTTGGAATGACGGACGAAAAATAAAAAGTATCTTATAGCATCTGTGCCAGTAGTCGCTGCATCTTGAATGCTTGCATAAAGGCTCGCATTCAATACTTGCTCCGAGGTCACATCTGCTATAAGATACTTTTTATTTTTCTGTCTGATCCAAATCAGGTAGAAAACCGGGGGAATCTCCATAAGTGTGGCTCTTTATTTTACAACCTTTCCCTCCAGTACAGATTTCGTAAAAATTTTTTCAAAGAGCAACATAAACTATATCAGATGTAAGATAACGCCCATCTAAAAGTCATAAACAATATCAGTAATGAGCTAATTCCTCATCTGCTGGGGATTTTGGCTAATTGATTGTCACAATCTTCTGGGCAATCCCCTTCTTCCTCCGGCACAAACTCCTGATTTACTTCTGGAGCAGACAAACAGAAAAAGAAAAAAGAAATACTGGATAAAATGTGGCCTCGGAGTGAGTAAAGAATGTGAGCCGTTTGCGAACATTCTTCACGCAGCGACTACTGACACATTTTACCAGTATTTCTTTTTTCTTTTTCGTCCGTCACCTCTTCAAATCAGGATTTCTCAAAATTTCTCTCGCCTTCTCTGGTGGATTTTCCTTAATAATTTTGGCCACAGTTTCATAACCAAACTTCGGTGTATAAGCTGTTGCAAAGGCATAGGATTGTTCCAAATATTTTTTACAGTTTTGCACATCCGGTTCTACGGTTTCTACGCATTTTTCACGAAAAATTGTGACAGCTCTTTCTGCAAGTTCAAGGCTTTCTAAGAGACTGTCTGCAATGAGTGGTAAAAAGGCATTGAGTTCAAATTCTCCGTGAGCTGCTGCCATTGTGATTGCGGTATCATTTGCAATGATTCGTATGGCACATTGCATGGTCATCTCTGGGATAACAGGATTTACTTTTCCCGGCATTATTGTGCTACCCTGCTGCATTGCTTTTAGGTGGAGTTCTCCAATGCCCCCTCCTGGTCCGGAATTCATAATCCGAAAATCATTCGCAATTTTCATGAGATTTACTGCTAAGGCTTTTAATAGACCAGAGACTTCTACAAATACATCATTATTCTGCGTTAAATCCATCGGATATTCAGCGACGGCAAGTCCAAGTCCGGTAAGGTGACGTAGTTCCTCTATGACACGAAAACGGTATTTGTGCTGTGCATTATCGGAAAGACCTACTGCCGTTCCACCAAGATTGACCTGTCTAAGACGTTCTTCTACTTTATAAATTCTCCATCGGTCTCTTGCAATTGCCTGTGCATAGGCTCCAAATTCTTCTCCAAGTGTAATTGGAACCGCATCCATCCACTCAGTTCTTCCAAGTTTTTCAATATCTTGAAACGCATTTTCTTTTTCCTGTAAGGATGTCTGTAAAGCTGCACAGGCATCGCTTAACTTTCTGATAAGAAAAATAGAAGCTATTCGAAGTGCTGTTGGATAGACATCATTGGTAGACTGCCCTCTATTTACATCGTCTAATGGATGAACATATTTATAGTCTCCATAACTTTTTCCTAAATGTTTTAATGCGATATTAGCAATGACTTCATTGACATTCATATTGGTCGATGTACCTGCCCCGCCCTGTAATGCCTGTGTAACAAACAGGGCATCTATTCCGCTTCGATTATCTTCCGCCTGTTGAGAAAAACTTTTGTCCTCTTCTGTTTTTAAAAGTAATTCATCGCATGCTGCTACAATTGCCTTATATTTTTCTTTTTCTATATCTTCCACAAGATTCTCATATGTTTTTGCTGCTGCTTTTTTTACGAGAAGCATTGCGTGAATCAAATGCAGATTTACTTTTTTATGAGAAAGTGAAAAGTTTTCAACAGCTCTTTGTGTATTGATTCCAAACATAGTGTCATCTGACAAATATTTTTCTCCAAGGGTATCCTTTTCTAATCTCAAAGATTCTCCGCTCCTTTCCTGACTTCTAGAGTATGTCTGAAAAATACTTTCTACAAAATACTCATTATATTTATGTGAGATTTCACTTTGCCTAAACAATGACTGTGTAAGCGTGGGCTACGCAACTGAGTGAAGGCAAATTATTCCACAAGTTCAAACTCGCCTATTACTTTTTAATTCTTCAAACACTCTCTAACTCTTCTAAAAGATACGGAAAAATGCGAATACTTCTCTTCAAAATCCCCTGCATATAAGCAATCGCCGTTCCATAGTTTGTAAATGGAATATTCTGGTCTTTCGCACACTTCATTCGGTACTTCATTTCACGCTCATTTAACATACATCCACCACAGTGAATTACCAGTGAAAATGGGGATAAATCTTCAGGAAATTCCCGCCCGGAAGATGTCTCGATCGTAAGTTTTTTACCTGTATAATTTTTCAACCAGCGAGGAATCTTGACACTTCCAATATCATCACACTGACGATGATGGGTACATCCTTCTGAAATCAATATGCGGTCCCCATCTTTTAATTTGTCAATCGCAGCCGCTCCAAGTACTGCTTCCTCAAGAAATCCTTTGTATCTTGCCATTAAAATAGAAAAGGAAGTAAGTGGAATTTCCTCTGGCACATCTGCACTTACTTTTGCAAATACCTGACTGTCAGTAATTACCATTGCCGGACGCTTCCCAATCGTATCAAGCAGTTCTCTAAGTTCATATTCTTTTACACAAATGGCTGCTCCATCTGCCTCTAATACATCACGGATTACCTGCTGCTGTGGCAAAATTAATCTTCCTTTTGGTGCTGCTTTGTCAATCGGAATGACAAGTACAACAAGATCTGCTGGATGAACCAGATCTCCGACAAGCTGAAGCTTCTGACTATCTGTCTTTACCATACGAGCAAGTTTTTCTTTTAATTCATTGATATGTGTTTTTTCTAATGCACTAACATAGATACTATTTGCCTGTTCAGATTGCTCTGTACGCAACAGATTTTTCTGTTCTTCTGAAAGAATATCTTCCTTATTATATACAAGCAGATATGGAATCTCTTTTTCCTTAAAAATGGCAAGCAATTCTTCCTCGCACTGTTTTACCCCTTGTGTACTATCAATAACAAGGACAGCAATATCTGTACGATTGAGTATCTGTTTTGTCTTTCGGACACGAAGTTCTCCAAGATGCCCCTCATCATCAAAACCTGGAGTATCAATAACCATAACCGGACCTAATGGAAGAAGCTCCATTGCCTTTGAAACTGGATCAGTCGTTGTTCCTTTTGTATCAGATACGACAGCTAACTCTTGCCCTGTTACTGCATTTACTACGCTGGATTTTCCAGCATTTCTTCTGCCAAAAAAGCCAATATGTATTCTTTCCCCGGATGGGGTATCATTTAAACTCATAAAAATGCTCCTTTTCAAACTATACTTGTCTACAGACGATTTTAAGAAAAGAATCCAAAGTATTTTTTTCCGTCACGTTAAACATTCCATTCTGCCCCAAAACAAAACTTCTCGATAACTCTCTCGAAGTTTTGGGTCAGAATTCCATAACGTGAAAGTTATAAAAATATCTTTGATTCTTTTCTTAAAATCTGTCTTTGTAATAAATACTTTTTTCTTAAAAATATTCAAGTCGAGCAGCTGCGAGACTTGGCGCGTGATTTTGGTCAGCGTAAGCTGACATATTCTTTACAGAATCACTGCACATCCTCGCGGAGCGTTTATCTCAGTCGGAGATTGGACTCCCACTGAGACAAATTTGCTGTCACTCACCACCTGAAAGAGGTGGGAGTCTTCTCGACTGAGATAAATATACTCTCTAATTTATAAGATTTCAATCAGTGCTTTAATTTCTTCCTCCTTTGTAGCCCAACTTGTAGCAAGACGAATGATCGTGTGGTTATCATCTGCCTTTTTCCAAAAGCTGACTGCCACTTTTTGCTCTAATTGCTTTAACTTTTTATCCTCTAATACAAGAAATATCTGATTGGTCGGAGAGTCAATATAAAAAGTATATCCCTTCTCCTTTAGAGCCTGCTTCAATGTATCCGCTGTTTTGATTGCATTTTTACTAATCTCAAAATACAGATTATCGGTAAAAAGGGTATCAAACTGTACACCAAGCACTCTTCCTTTTGCAAGAAGTGCTCCGTGTTGCTTTACTGTAGTCATAAAATGTTTCGGTGCATTATTCTTCGGAAATACAACTGCCTCTCCGCATAATGCTCCAACCTTTGTACCACCGATATAAAATACATCACATAAAGAAGCAATGTCTACTAGTGTCACATCATTTTCTTCACTGACAAGACCATAGCCAAGTCTTGCACCATCTAAATAAAGCGGTGCATCATATTCATGACAGACTATAGACAACTCTTCTAACTCTTTTTTACTGTAAAGTGTACCGTATTCTGTCGGATGGGAAGTATACACCATTCCCGGAAATACCATATGTTCATGATTTCCATCTGCATAAAAATCTGCAAAATACTGTTTTACGGCTTTTGCAGTAATTTTTCCGTTCTTATGCGGAATTGCCAACACTTTATGGGCGGATGCTTCAATTGCTCCTGCCTCATGTGTACTGATATGTCCTGTATTTGCAGCAACAACACCTTCATACTGATTTAGTATCGCATCAATAACCGTAGCATTCGTTTGTGTTCCACCAACTAAAAAATAAATATCTGCCTCTGGACATTCACACACTTCCCTGATTTTCTGCTTTGCTGACTCACAATATTGATCTGTTCCATAGCCGGACAGCTTTTCCATATTGGTTTCTAACAAACGCTGTAAAATCTTCTCATGTGCACCTTCAGAATAATCATTTACGAAATCTAACATTATATGTCTCCTCTAAAAAAATTATTTTTATTATAACACAAAATATAACAAAAAAAGCAGAGAAAACACACTCTAGCACTTTCCCATTATTTTCTTTTGTTTATAATAAATCCAGCAACGTATTATATACTTTCTCATTATTCTTTACTACCAAAGCTATACTTTCCCTTGCATGATTCAACCTGTGAAAAATCTTTCTTACATACGAGCTTCCATTTTTCATAAAACAGGTCGCCCTTAGATATCCCTCTTCATCATAATAATACCGCTCATCAAGCAGAAGAACTATTTTATCCATATCTCTGACTGCCTGCATTTTTAAATCTGCCTGTACTTCCTCTAGCTCTGATTCTTCTCTTTCAACCCACTGGTATCCCTGCTTTATATAATCACTTAACAAATTCTGTGCCTCAACATCATCATTGGCATATACTACAAAAATGTGCGGATATCCCCGCGAATTCATTCTTGGCGGCAAATGCATCATATTCTGAATAAATGTAGAAAGTTCCGCATTCGTCCGAATACGATTTGTCAATCGAAACACCTTAATATCTGTCTGATTTTCTAACTTTTTTATATTCTCTTTATCCATTTCTTCTGATGAGATAACATCTTCGGAATCACTGGAAAATATCACAGGCTGCTTCTTGCTTAACTCTAATAATCTCTCTATCTTATCTTTGGAAAGCAAATGTGCCTCATCAACTAAAATCCCTCTATATTTTTCAAGCGGTATTTGTGTTCCGACTTTCCTTTCTTCGCAATTGAATTGCTTCTTCTGCTCATAATCCCGACTGCTATCCTGTCCTTTATCCTGCCCGCTATTCTGACGGCCACTTTTCTTCTCGATACGAATCTGCTCATCTGCCAAAAAATCAATTCTTTGCAAGCGTTCATGTAATATTCTCCACTTTTCTCCATTCTCCTCGCAATGTACCATACAGATTCGATGGCGAACAGACAGCTTCATAGCAATATCATAAAGAAGCAAGGTTTTTCCTGTTCCCGGAATTCCACTAAACCAAAAACATCCTGATTGCTTTGCATAAATATCTCTTAAAATCTTTTTCTCAATATCTCTTTGCTGAGAAGTCAGGAAATATTCTTTTTTTAAAAAACGGACAGGGTCTGTTATCGGTGAGATCAAATATAACTCCGCCCGAAACAAATCTTCGATATTTCCTTCATAATTCGTACCTTCTTTTTGTAAATCCTCACATAATCTTTCCCAGTCTGCATCCACAATATGATCATGATGTGTCAGACGAACCAGCCTGTTCTGGCTGCTAATATAAGTATAAGATTGAATTGGTCTTCCTAAAACAGATAAATAATAGCGATTCTGAATCAGCTGCTTACGAATTGCCTGATCCGAAACCACCCCACTCTTTAACTCAATATTTACGATATAATTGTCCTTAATCTGAAGAAGATCAAACTCTTTTCCCAGTCTTGGAATCTGAAAAGAATAAAAAAAACGGAGGGAATATACTTCCTGCATATACATTTCCAACTGAGCTGCCAATGCCCTCATACTTTCCCATTCCCAGGTACGTATTTTTAAAGGAAACTCCCTTCCGGATAACTGTCTTTCCAGTTTTGATATATGCTCTATACTCTGATTTCTTGTAAGTGTATAAATTGATAGTGATTTCACTTTGTCACCTCGAATGGAATCATTACTTTATTTTTAATGTTCTAAGATACATTTTCTGCTCCGGTGTTATCCGATAACTCTCAATCGCTTTTTGAATTGTTTTATTATGTGTCCAGACATCCAGCTTTTTCTCCTCTATAAATGGAAGAATGTTCTCATATTGTTTTGCAAGTGCCGTAGCAAAATACCATGCCCGCATCATATTCACATAATACTCTTTTGAACAAATCTGCACCACCTTTTCCGGATACTCCATCTGAAAATTTTCATCCAGATAATATCGCATCAACATGCCAATTCCAAATCGTATCGTATATGTATGCTGTGATTGTATCCAGCGATACACCTCTTTTATAAATACATCAAGATGCTTTTTTACCGTACGAACAGCAAGCAAATCACAGGTTGCCCAATTATCTATAAAAGGCAGAAATTGTTCCAGCTCCTGTAGACACTTTTCGTAATCCTTTATCTGCTCTAGTAAAAGCCCATGCAGATTATTTTCTTCATAATACGAATGTGGAAGCACCTGCAAAAACAGCTTTGCCTCTTTCGTTTTACCAAACTCCTTTGCAAATGAACGAAGTACAGGAATCCGAACTCCGATAATCTTCTCCTTATTCACCGTTGGCATAAGCTTCGCATGAAAATCCCGATACTTCATATCCTGAAGTTCAAAAAGTTTTGACTGTATGTCTTTTACTATGTTTTTCTGGTTCATGATTTTCCTTTCTTACACTATATATTTATGGTACTGCCAAAATTCAAGTCGAGCATTAACTTTTTACAGTTCCGGATTTTCTAACAAATCTTCGATGCTGCATCCTAATACTCTTGAAAGTTTGTAAAGGGTTCTCGCCTGTGCTTTATCAATATCATTTACTTTTTGCTCATACATTTGTATCGAACGAAGTTTTACACCTGAAAGTGCTGCAAGTTCTACTTGAGATATGCCACGATTTTCACGAATTGTTTTTAAATGAATTTCCTGTGTTACGCTCATATATTTTTTATTCATATCTTCAATGAAATGCCCTATATCCATTTCATGATATACGCTATACATTGTAACAGTTTCTGAAAGAGGTATTCTTGAAAAAATATCTTTGAATCGTCTACAGGTAATCCACTGATACTCCGCCAAAGCCCAACCAGCCCAATAGACTTCAGAACGTTCCTCAGAAAATATTTTTTCTGGAAATTTGTAATTCGTATAAGCATACATAATGATTTCCTGAGCCAGTTCTATCCCAGATATTCCTGAAACGATCGCTGGATTTCCACGCTCAAATTTGTCTGCATATCCAGATTGGACAAACAGCCTTGAAAATATATCTGCATTAAAACGACAATTGCTAATTGCATAGTCAAAACATTCAGCCAGATTTTGCTTCGCATCATATAGATAAGATTCGCTGTATGCGTGAATCATTGTCCTTCATCTCCTCTCTGAGAATATCCAAAACAAAAATATCATTTTTATAAGAATATCTGTTACGAATTTCTTTTCGATACGTTTCTCTCGCATTAGAATCCCTTGCAATAAACTTAGGATAATAAACTGTTTTGTCTGCAAAATCAGCCCCGTCAAATGTCAGATTACGAAAAGATTTTTCAGAAATTAACACCGTCTGCGTTCCTAATTTACCCAGATGAAGAGCTTCGTTTAAACTGCGAAGAGGCAAACCATTTTGCACAAAAGATTCTGCAAAAGAAAAATAGGAATCATCCGCCCGATAGCCAATAATAACATCATAGGCATTTAAATCAATAGAAAAATTCTCAATAATATAATCACGGGCATCTATTGCAATCTCATTAGAAAGACGAAATGTCCTGTTTTTTAGCAACAATGCCATCCAGTGTAAAATATTGTACTTTCCATCTAACAAATTCAATACATTTAAGGAATCTTGCTCAAGAACATATTTATTTACAAAACCATCACTGTTTTTCTTGCAAGCCCATTCCATAGCCATAGATAATTCCTGCGTACAATAAAAACCCCGTCCATAATCATTATTTGTTTTACCAAGTAAAAAATCCGGCTTTTCGATGATATGATCCGAGCCATGTAATAATTCAATTTTTCCCATGTATGCCACCTCCTTATAAGATATTATATCATTGTAATGATAGTACATCAACAAAAAATCAATGCTTTCTGTAAGATGTGCGTTACAATTTGTGGGAGATTTCGCCTGAATGAGGGCGGCGTAGCGGGCTACGTCAACTGAATGAAGGTAAAATATACCGTAAATTGAGGCGTGCAGGTTGCAGGAATGATTTTTCAAACACGCTCTAATGTAAGAATACCGTAAACAAACCGTTATTTCTCTGCCATACATTAAACACATTTTTCCAATAGAATGATAAATGATATGAGGAGGAATACTAAACTTATGAATGAAAAAGAATATTATAATTTAATTAAACCATATGAAGATGCCATGCAGATGCTTTTAAGCCGTCTTGATACATTAAATCACACTTTATACGAATCGTCGGCTACACATCCTGTTCCCATTCACAACATTCAAAGCCGAATCAAATCGAAAAAAAGTATTGAAGATAAACTGATTAAAAAGGAGAAAAAACCCTCTATGACAAATGCGAAAAACTTTCTTATGGACATCGCCGGTGCAAGAGTTATCTGCTATTTTGTCAATGACATATATAACCTAATCGAAATTTTAAAAAGCCAGACCGATTTAATCGTCATGAAAGAACGGGACTATATTGCCGGGCCTAAGCCTAATGGCTATCGTAGTTACCATATCATTCTCGGCATTCCTGTTTACTGTCTTGATGGTATGGAATATTTCCCTGTAGAAATTCAGTTCCGAACAATGTCAATGGATTTTTGGGCGAGTATGGAACACCGAATCAACTATAAAAAAGAACGGCAGGATAGAGAAAAACTCGTAAAAGAATTAAAAGAACATGCCCGCAAGCTGGAAAAAATAGAAAAAAGTTTTGAAAAATATAGTGAGAATGTACAGAATTCTGTTTCTTAAAATTTTGTTAGAATAATTTATTTTCCACATTTTATTGATTTCATATATTTTCTATGTTATGATTTAGTTGTGAAATCTTTTATTTTTTTCCAGATATATTGTTGCCTGCTCGTTTTTATATTTGAATAAAAAAGGAGAATCTCTCTCAAATGGAATTAGATATTTTAGAGTTACGAAAATTATGCAACCCGAAAAATATTCATATTACTCTCCATGCCGCAAAACGTTTAGAGCAACGTGGAATTTTTTTGAAAGATATTTTGTTTTGTATTATGAATGGAGAGATTATTGAACAATATCCTGATGATTATCCTTATCCCAGTTGTCTAATTTTAGGAGTAAGCATAAAAAATAAATATCTCCATATAGTGATTGGACAACACGATGCTGATTTGTTTCTTATAACTGCATATTTTCCTGATATTAATAAATGGGAATCTGATTTCAAAACCAGAAAGGAGAATGATAAGTGACTTGCTTTTATTGTAAAGGGAATATTGAAACTTCTACAACAACGTATATGACTGATTATCATGATTGTTATATTATTATTAAAAATGTACCTTGTGAAAAATGTACCCAATGCGGAGAAGAATATTTATCAGGAGAAACTTTAGAAAAAATTGAAAATATTATTCAAAAAATTAAAGGAGTATTGACTGAAATTGCGGTAGTAGATTATCAACAAACAGCATAAATTTAATCAGAATATTTTATTGATTTTATATATTTCTATGTTATGATTTAATTGTTTAATCTTTTAGTTTTTCCCAGTTATATTTTCTACAAAGTATATCAAAGCAGTCCGGAGTTACTTTCTCGTAACTCCCTGCATTATGACGGAGGTGTTAATTATGTTATCTGCTTATCCAGCTTGCTTTATTAAAGAGGATACTGGTTACTCCGTTATTTTTCCTGATTTAAATACCGCTACCTGTGGCGATGATCTCGAAGATGCTTTTTCTATGGCAGTTGATTGTCTGGCCGGATATTTATATTCTTCTAATTTGGAAGGTGAAAATGTTCCACCGGCATCTGGTCTTCAAGATATTGATATACAAAAGATTATGGATGAACTGGAAGTAACTTCAAATGAAGCTTTTGTAAATATTGTTACTGTAGATGTCGCAGAATATTATTCCCAAAGGTGAACGCATATTCCTACTTCTTGTTCATTAAGCTTCGGTAGCTGCTTAGCAAAATTATAAAGCAAACCCATTTCTGTTTTTATCGGAAATTTGCAATTATAATTACATTTCGCATTTTCTTCAATTGATTGTAACTGACATGATGCGTTTAACACAATATGTCCCGATATATCTTTTGCAGATGATTCTATAATAATTTTAGGGCAGCTATCTGAATCTTCTTCTCCTATCTCCCAGTAAAATCCTGTATCGTTTTTCACATAATCTAATATTTTTTGTGAAAGAGCATTCATTTCTTCATCAACAATATATGTATTTATCTTACAACGAATTTGCTCCGTACTCATTATAATCTGCACTTCATAGAAGTCTTCATCATACCATAGTTTCTTTATTGAAATATTGCCGTTCATCATCTACTTCTTCCCCCTATGGATGTTCTCTCGTTTCCGCATATTCATCTAGTATATATCGTGCATAATTTGTCGCCTGTCTCTCTTGTCCAATCGGTGTCAGTTTTAATGCATTAATCCACTGAAAATAATGAGTAAGTTCATGAGATATCGTAGATAGTATCGCTGTTAATGCACTATCTTTTCCCCATTTGTGACACAAATCAGTATAATCCCCTGCGGCTACACGAATATGTGGTTCAATATTATAGTCATCATACATACTCCAGAATGTCCCATACACCTTATCTCCATCCATCGCAATAAGTTTCTTAACATTTCTTATGTAAACAACTACCCGGATTGGAAAAAAATATTCTCTTCGCAAAAAGACGGCAAATTCTTTGCATGCTCTGCGAACTTCGCTGTCAATATCTTTATCAAATCGTAACCGGAGCCCTGTCCGATGCCCTTCTCTGGTCAAATCAATATTTTTCTCCCAGTCATCTATGATCCATATATGCCACATTATAGCCACCTCATTACTTCTTCTTCCTCTGATAAATCTTCATATTTTTGTATTAATGTCAGCTTTTCTTCGTCAGTCGTCAACTACCCACGACCTAAAGGTCATGGGCTTGTAACTGCCCAGTCGTACTAACGGCTTACACCTCCGACCTTTAATCCCCGATAGATATTGCTATCTAAAGTGGCGTTACATCATAGGGTGG